>JAUSJS010000098.1 GCA_030647575.1 Candidatus Limnocylindrales bacterium
CAGGGGAGCGATCAAGGAGCAGACACGCCAATGCCTGCATAATCTGAAGGCGAGGCTGGAAGCCGCGGGGAGCTCGCTCGACAAGGTCGTTTGGGCTAACTGGTCGTTGCGCGACCCGGCAGAGTTCGACACGTTCAATGAGGAATGGGTTCACTGGTTTCCAGGCGACGCGCCGATCGGTCAAGGTACCTTGATGCCTCCGCTGCAACGCCGCGCCGGGTTTCGGATCTCGATCGGGGTGATCGCCGAGGCGTAGCCGTCGCCTCCGGGTCCTTGCGCACGTCTGGCACCTTTGGGGTCGCGCCTCTAGCGAACCGAACGTCCACATCAAACTACGGATCCCCGACACATGCTGCCGATCGGGCGCGAGCGGCGGCCGAGCGAGCGCGCTGTGACGGCTTCAAACCTCGTCCAGCATGGTGATTCGAGCGGTGAAGGGCAGCCAGCACCGGGGCTCGACAGTTATCCTGCGGTATCTGAATGTGAAACCGCCGGGGAGTAGCGTAGCCTGGTAACGCACGTGCTTTGGGAGCACGAGATCGCGGGTTCGAATCCCGCCTCCCCGACCAACCGGCTTGAGCGTCGACGCAGGCCGCAGCCCCGAACTGCCCGGCCCAGACCTCCTTTCAGCAAGGCGTGTTAGGGTGGGAGCTTGCCGCGCTGTGCGGCGAAGCGTCGCGTGGTCGTCCTCTTCTCGAACGGACCGTGCGCTGTGCAATCCCAGTTCGGGGAATGTTGGAGGTCTTCATGGCCACCGGTACTATCAAGAAGGTCGTTTCGGACCGCGGTTTTGGCTTCATCGCCGCCGAGGATGCGAAGGAATACTTCTTCCATCGCGACGGTCTCGACTCCTCGCTCAACTTCGATCGGCTGATCGGCGGCGAGCGCGTGGAGTTCGATGTCGAGGCGAGCCCGAAGGGCCCGCGCGCCACCAAGGTGCGCGCCGCCTGACCGCATGACGTGGCCCGTCTTCGGACGGGCCACGTTTCGTTTTGACACCGGCGGCTCGTCGTACGAACCGCCAGCCCGGAGAGCCGCGATGAACGGCAAACCGACCGTCCGCGAGATGCGTCTCGTCGTCACGGCGACCGACTACGCCGAAGCCGTCCACTTCTACCGCGACATCCTGGGTCTCCCCGAGTTGGCCGACTACTCCTCGCCGGACGGCCAGGTCGTGCTCCTCGACGCGGGCCGAGCAACCCTCGAGATCGTCGATCCCGCGCAGGCCGAGCTCATCGATCGAGTCGAGGTCGGTCGGCGTGTCGCGGGGCACATCCGGGTCGCCTTCGAGGTCGCCGACTCCACCGCGACCGCTCGCCTCCTCGCCGAGAACGGCGCGACGGTCCTCGCCGACGTCACGCTGACGCCGTGGCAGACCAGCAACGCCCGCCTTGAAGGACCAGCGGGACTCCAGCTCACGCTCTTCTCGGACGCCTCGACCGCCCCGCCGGATTGAGCGCCAGGTCGGTCTTGGCGGTATCTACGCAGTCCGCGCCGAGACACCCTGCGCGGCGGCCGTTCTTCCCAGCAGAACAAAACGGACGGCTCGTCGCGCCCGAGGGTGGCTGATCGGCTAGGTCCGCCCATCCCGCGCCCACCTGGCCTTGATTTGTGGTCGGTCGGGCCGTCGGGCGGGCGATTCTGACCAGCCGAAGCGCGCTTGATGGCGTCCCCGAGCCTCCGGTGATCGGGATCCGTGCTGCTTGTCCTCCAGGGAAGAACACACGGCGTCGTCCACAGCCTCATGACCGCATCCCCGCGTCCGGTGGAGATCCGGACCGACGGCGCGAGACACTCGGCCGTTTCAGAGCACCGCCGACGCGATCGAGACGAGCGCGAAGACCCCGATCGCGACCCCCGACGCGACGTTGATCCGGCGGATCCAGGCGGAGGTGACCCGTGTTCGCAATGCCGACACGATCGACGTCATTACGACCCACCAGGCGCCCGACCCCAGGAGTACCCCGACGGTGATGAGCGCCGCCCCCGCGCTGTCGCCACCCGTCACGCCAAGCCCGGCGAAGAGCGCCCCGAACGACAGGATCGTCATCGGGTTCGTCAGGGTCAGGCCCAGGATCGAGAGGTAGGCGCCGGCCAGACCGCCCCGACGCGATGGCGACGAGGCCGGATCGTGAGGCGTCGCTCGGGCCGTGGTCCAGGCGAGCCAGAGCAGGAAGAGTCCGCCGACGAGCCCAAGGACCTGGCGCGCGTCCACCAGCACCTGAGTGATCGCTCCGAGCCCGAACACGGCGATCGCGCCGTACGTCGCGTCGGCGGTCGCGACGCCCAGGCCGGACGCCAGTCCGACGATCCGGCCTTCCGCCAGCGTCCGGCGGATGACCAACAGGCTGATCGGGCCGACCGCCGCAGCGATGGTGAAGCCGAGGATGAAACCGCGGAACGCGAGCGCGGGGTCCATGAGTGCTCCTTCTGAGGCAATGAAAAACGCCCTCGGCACCGTGCCGGGGCGTCACTCGCTCGGGATGGCCGGCGCCCGTTCGGGCGCGTGGCGTCAGATCGAGGAGGCCCGGGTGGGCCCTCGCTGCGAGCGTCGGCTGAACTGATGGATCGCGTGCATCTCGGGCGCAGGGTGAGGGATACGACGGGCGCCTGTCAACGCCGGACGGCCGCCTTGAGCAGGCGAGCAACGGGACGTACGAGCAGCACGAGGACCATCACAGCGACGATCTCGAGCCATCCGTGAGGGAAGCCGCTGCCCGTCTCGAACTGGCCGGTCCGTCGAAGGAATTCGGTCATGTCCACGGGCCGGCCGGCGGCCTTGCTCCGAGATTGGGATCGACCCAGGGTGCGCGCCGATCTCGCCATGGTCGCGGCCCTCCGATCCGGGCGCTCGTCACCGGGCCATTTGAGCGAAGCATAGGCTCCTCCAGTCCTCTAGGACCGAAGCGGCAGCGGAGCTGCTCGCCCGCATCGTCTGCCCGGTACGCTTCGACCATGAGCACGAGCTCGGCCAGCGGCCGGCCGCTGAAGGTCGGCATCCAGCTGCCCGAGGTCGAGCGCGAGGTCCGCTGGCCCGAGCTGCTCGACATGGTCCGAGCGATCGAGGATCTGGGCTTCGACTCCATCTGGCTCGGCGAGCACCTGCTCTACCGCTGGCCGGATCGCGAGCCGCGTGGGCCCTGGGAAGCGTGGACCCTGATGGCGGCGATCGCGGCCAGCACCTCGAGGGTCGAGTTCGGGCCGCTCGTCGCGTGCACCAACTTCCACAATCCGGCCCTGCTGGCCAAACAGGCCATGACGATCGACGAGATCAGCGGCGGGCGCTTCATCCTCGGCCTCGGGGCCGGCTGGAACGAGACCGAATTCCGCGCCTACGGCTTCCCCTACGACCACCGTGTCGATCGCTTCGAGGAGGCGTTCACGATCATCAGGACCCTCCTGCGGGAGGGTGCCATCGACTTCGACGGCCGCTGGTACCAGGCCCGCGACTGCGAGCTCCTGCCGCGCGGTCCGCGGCCTGGCGGCCCGCCGCTGATGATCGGTTCGAACGGCCCGCGGATGCTCCGCGCCACCGTGCCGTACGTCGACTCGTGGAACAGCTGGTTCGCCGAGACCGGCAACCGCCCGGCGGGTGTGCCCGCGCTGCGAGATCGCGTCGACGAGGTCTGCCGGGACGTGGGGCGCGATCCGGCCGATGTCGCGCGAACCGTCGCCGTCCTGGTTCGTCTGCCCGGCGGCGCCGGCCGACTCGAGGGCGACTACGCACAGGATTCGGCCCCGCCGGTCGAGGGCAGCCCGCTCGAGATCGCCGAGATCCTGCGTGGTTTCGCCGGGGAGGGAATCGGGCAGGTTCAACTCGTCCTCGACCCGATCACGCTCGAATCGATCCGCGCCCTCCAGCCCGTGCTTGCCGATCTGGACCGGACCTGACCGCCGTGGCGTTGGCGTGCGAGACGCCTCGGCACGGCCGGAGTCGCGTGCTAGCATGCCGTCCGCGATGCGATTGAGGCCATGACCCTGCCGGCGCGCCCTGCCCCGAGATCGCGATCCGTGCCGGGTCGCGGCGTCGAGGAGGTTTCGGCGCTCGACAAGCGGATCATCGAGCACCTCCAGACGGACGGGCGGCGGCCCTTCACCCAGATCGCCAGCGACCTCGGTGTTTCCGAGGCGGCCGTTCGGGCTCGGACGAACCGGCTCATCGAGCGCGGAATCCTGCAGGTCGTCGGCGTCACCGATCCACTCAAGCTCGGCTTCCACCAGATGGCGATGATCGGGATTCGCTGCGAGAGCAACAAGCTGATCGAGGTCGCCGAGAGCCTGGCCGAGATGCCGGAGGTGGACTACGTCGTCATCACCGCGGGTACCTACGACCTTTTGATCGAGACGGTCTGCGAGGACAACGAGGCCCTGCTCGTCTTCCTCGCCGAGCGCCTGCGAACGATCGACGGGGTGCGCGAAACCGAAACGTTCGTCTACCTGCGGCTGGTGAAGCAGACCTATCAATACGGCACCCGCTGAGCGGTCCAAACCGTTGACGGGTTGCACCGAAGCGGCCTCGCCCGCTCCGATCACAGCGTCTCAGCGGCTAAGATGCACCGAAAGGCGCGCGGACGGCGCCCTCACCCCCGGGGAGCGAAGACGAGAGTGCCGGTCACACCCGTCCTGATCCTGATCGTCGCCGCGGTCGCCGTGAACCTCGTCCTGATGGCGTTCATCGTCATCCCGCCGATGCTCGGCCGGCCAAGTCGACTGGCGCCCGGAACTAAGGCGACCGATGCGGCCGATCGAACGGCCGCCGAGGCGGCTGTCGTCGGAGGCCTGGTCGCGACCGCAGGGGAGGACGGGCTCGCGAATCCCACCTACGACCGGATCGTCCGGATCGTGGCCTGGGTCTTCCTCCTGACGACGACCGCCATCGTCGCCGCGACCGGCCTGTGGGCCGAAACGCAGCCGGCCATCCTGGTGCTGCTCGCATTCGGTGGGTTGTTCGTGGTCGTCGTCCATGACCTCCTGCCGGCCGACATCCTTGGACCGGCCAAGTTCGTCGTCGAGGGATCGGTCGCGATCACCGTGGCGACCCTGCTGGTCGCCCTGACCGGTGGCGTCGCCAGCCCATTCTTCTTCGTCTTCCCGTTGATCGTCGGCGGGGCCGCGCTGGTCGTCTCATCGACCATCACCGTCGCCCTCGCTGGCGGCGCAACCCTTGGCTACGTCCTCGCCATCTTTGCCGGATCGCCGGCGGGCGCCCTCGGGCCGGTAACCGCGGCCACCGTCGGGGTCAACCTGACGGCGCTGATCCTCCTGGCCTATGCGGCCATGGTCATCGCCCGCGAGCAACGCCGGACCCGCGATGCGGCCATCCGGCTGTCCACCGTGGATCCGCTTACGGGGCTGTTCAACCGGACCTTCTTCTTTGCCGCGGTCGGCCGAGAGATCGCCCGCTGCGCCCGGTCCGGTCGTGGCTTCTGCCTGCTGATGATGGATCTCGACGACCTTAAGGCGATCAACGACCGGCTCGGGCACTTCCAGGGCGACAGGGTCCTGCGCGGCGTCGGTGAAGTGATCGCCGACGGGGTTCGACGGATCGACACGGCGGCGCGCTACGGCGGTGACGAGTTCGTGGTGCTCCTCCCCGAAACCGATCCGACGGGCGCCTTCGTCCTCGCCGAGAAGATCCGGCTGGGGGTCAACGCCATGGCGATCGATCTGCCCGACGCGGCCCATCCGTCGGTCTCGGTCGGCGTCGTCAGCTACCCGGGGGACGGGCGAACGGCCGACGAGCTGATGATCAGCGCCGACAACGCGATGTACGCATCGAAGCGCGCCGGCAAGGATCGCGTGACCGGCGTCTCGATCCCGATCCACCAGGGTGGCCGCCACGCCGGACACGACGCTGGATCGGAAGGGGCGGGCGTCGACGACTCAGGTGTAGCATCGCCTTCGTGAGCGACCCAGACCCGAGACCGGACAGAGGATCGGAGCGCGCCGCCCAGGGCTTCTCGACGCGCGCCATCCAGGCGGCGTCGCGTGCCCCGCGGCTCGATCAGACACCGACCAGCGTCCCGATCTACCAGACCGCCACCTTCGCCTCCGGCGACGCCGATGAGCTAGGCCGGGTGGCGGCCGATCCTCGCGCCGGATACGCCTACAGCCGCATCTCCAACCCGACGACCGCGGCCCTCGGCTCCGCCTATGCCGAGCTTGCCGGCGGGGAGGCCGGCCTCGCGCTGGCATCCGGCATGGGCGCGATCCACGCTGCGCTGGCATCGCTGCTGCGGGCCGGCGACCGAGTCGTGGCCCCGGTCGCCCTGTACGGCTCGACACGGGCGCTGCTGCTGCACACGTTCGGCGGTTTCGGCGTCCGGGTCGATTTCGTGGACACCACGGACCTGGGCGCCGTGGCCGACGCCCTGACCGCGGCCCCGACCCGCGTCCTCTATGCCGAGACCATCGCCAACCCGACGACCTACCTTGCCGACCACGCAGCGCTCGCCGAGCTCGCCCATCGCCATGGCGCGCGGTACGTCGTCGATAACACCTTTGCCTCGCCGTATGTCTGCCGGCCGCTGGAGCTCGGCACAGATCTCGTGGTCGAATCCGCGACGAAGTTCCTGGGCGGGCACAGCGACCTGATCGCTGGGGTCGTGGCCGGTCCGCGCGAGCTCATCGTCAAGGTCGAGCGGGTCCAGATCGACACCGGCGCGACCCTCGGGCCGTTGGAGGCGTTCCTGGTCCTGCGCGGAATCCTGACCCTGGCCGTGCGCGCGGAGCGCCATGCCCGGACCGCGGCGGCACTGGCCGCCTGGCTCGAACGCCAGGAGGCGGTGCGCTCGGTGCTCTACCCGGGCCTGCCCAGCCATCCGCAGCACGACGTGGCCGGCCGCCAGTTCAGGCCGGGCGTCGCCGGCGGCATGCTCGCATTCGAGGTCCATGGTGGGCGTGAGGCCGGCCGAGCCGTCATCGACTCGCTCAGGCTCCCAGAGCTGACCGCCTCGCTCGGCAGCGTCCACACGATGGTCGTCCATCCGCCGTCCACGTCCCACCGCCAGTCGAGCGAATCCGAGCTGCTCGAAGCCGGGATCACGCCGGGACTGCTTCGCGTCTCGGTTGGCCTCGAGGATCTCGAGGACCTGCAGGCCGACTTCAGCGCGGCGCTGGCCGAGGCACGTGCCGCCGTTCCTGCCGAGGGGCCTGCCGCCACCCGCGAGTCCGCCCCGGCCATCGGCGTCGGCTAGGGGTCCGGGTCATCGCGACTCCGGCTGCGGTTTCGGCGGCCTCTACGCGAGCGGCCGGCCTGGGCGTCCCGGCCCGCCTGGGCCATGGCCTGTGGCGCCTCCTGACCTCGGTCGACTTCGCCGTCGCCCAGATCATCATCCTGGGCCTGCTCGCGGTCGTCGGCATGACGATCCGCCAGCTGCCCGATTTCGCGTTCCGCTCGGCGTCCGACTACGCAGCCGCGCTCGAGGATCTCCACGCGCGCTACGACCCGGTCCTGGGTGCCGGCGTGGTCGACGTGTTGGAACGCCTGAGTGCCTTCGCGATCTTCCGGTCGGTCTGGTTCAGCGCCGGGCTGACGGTTCTGGTCGTCTCGATCGTGGTCTGTACCCTGGATCGAACCCCACGCATGTGGCGCGGCGTGACCGAGATCCGGGTCGACCAGCCGGAGCCGTTCTTCGACCCGCGCCTCCCGGACCGCGCGGCGATGAGCGAAGTCCCGGTCGAGAACGTTCGGGCAATCCTGCGCCGCAACGGTTTCCGGGTACGGCAGGCGACCGGCGTCGACGGCACGCGCTTTCTGTATGGCGATCGCCACCAGTACACGAAGATGGCGACCCTGTTCACGCACGCCGGCCTTGTCACGTTCCTGATCGCGGCGGCCGTCACCGCGCGGCTGGGCGAGGAGCAGGGCCTGGTCGTCCCGGAGGGCAGCTCGCTGACCGTTCAGCCGATCGGCACGCCAGGCCTGCTCCTGGTCAAGAACCTGGACTTCCAGGCACCCGGCTTCAAGACCGGCCAGGCCTCCGACTTCACGACGGACCTGGCGGTCTACCAGGACGGTCGCGAGATCGCCCGAAAGACGATCCGGGTCAACGATCCGCTCTCGGTCGGCGGGTACACGTTCCACCAGAACGGCTTCGGGCCCGCGCCGTACCTCGTGGTGCGCGATGCCGAGGGCAAGCCGCTATGGGACGGCGCGGTGCCCTTGACCGATGCTGCGGCCGGTTCGCCGTACGGCATCGTGGGCGTGCCCGGACGCGATCTGGGGCTCCAGCTGCTGCTGCGCAGGGCTGCCGATGGCACCGGCGTGGTCCTGATCCTGCCCTACCGGGTGGTGGGCACGAACCCGGACGGGACGCCGATCGCCGAGAACTTCACGGCGCTCGCGCTGGCCAAGGGTGAGACTGGCGTGGCCCGCGACCTCGGCCTGACCGTGGAGCTTCGCGGGGTCGACGAGTACACCCTGCTGATCGCCAAGCGGGACCCGGGCCAGGGCCTCGTCTGGCTCGCGTTCGGGCTGCTGATCGCAGGAATCACGGTCACCTTCTACCTGCCGCGCCGCCGGGTCTGGACCCGCATGACACCGGACGGCCGGCTCGGGATCGTCTGGCGCTCGGATCGCTACATCGACGTCGAGCGCGAGTTCGGCCGGCTGCTCGACCAGCTCGTCGCCGCGCGCCGGGCGACCTGAGCCAGCGGCCCGGGCATGGCCTCGCTCCACGATCTCCATCGCGCGCTGTTCCCCACGGCCCGCCCGATCGGTGCGACGGAGCTGAGTCCGGAGCGGGGCGAGCGCGAGGTCGGCTGGGTGCGCGTGCTCAAGTCACGGGTGCCGGCGTTCGATGCCCTGGAAACCGGCGATCTCGCGATCATTCCCGGCCCGGCCCTCGCGGTCGTCGCACCGGGGGCCGGCCAGATCCATGAGCTCGCCGTGGCGCTTGCCCGTGGCCGGGTGCCGGCCGTGCTGCTGGTCGAGGGCGACACCGGGAGCGAGGCGCTCGCGACCCTCGCTGAGGCCGCGGCGACCGCCGGTCTGACGGTGATCTCCGTGGGTCGCGTCGACCCGGTCGGACTGGAGCGGAGCGTCATCGGCTTTCTGGTGAATCGTCGCGCCGAGCTGGACCGCCGGGCCTCGGAGCTGGAGGCGCAGCTCGCCCGCTTCGCGCTCCTGGGTCGCGGTCTCGACGTCCTGGTCGCCGCAATCGGCGCCTTTCTGGGTCGAGCGGTGGTCATCGAGGGCCGCCGCGGCGATTTGATCGCCATCCATGCTCCCGCCGATCTGCCGGCCGCGGCGGCCGCGGCGGCCCGCTATCTCGCCCGTCCCAGCGGGGGCGCGGCGATGCGCATCCCGATTCCGGCTCCGTCGGGCGAGCCGGGCCCGGGCGGCCGGCTGATCCTGCTGGGCGACGACCCGCCGAACGAGCTGGAACGAATCGCCGCGAACCGGATCGCCGCACTGCTGGCGCTGGAGCTGGCTCGAGACTCGGCCGTCCGGCAGGCGCGCGAGGAGACCCGTCGAGGGGACCTGCTGCCCGCGGACGGGCCAGCCTGGGTGATGCTGCTGGCGAGCCAGGGCAACGGCACTGGACCGGACGACATCGCGGCCCTCGAAGAGACCCGGGCCGAGCTCGGGTTGCTGATGTCGCCGCGGCGCCTCGCGCTCCGTGGCAGCTCGGAGAGCCTGGAGCTGCGGATCGTGGCCGCCGCTCCGCCAGACGACCCCGCCGGGCTGTCCGTTGCCGAACGGATCGCCACGTTCCTGGATCGTACGGTGGCCGTCTCTCGTCCGTTCAGCGAGCCCGGCGCGAGACCTGCCGCCGAGGCCGCCGCTCGGGCGACGCTGGAGGCGGCTGAGCTGCTGGTGAGTCCACCCCGCATCGTTCGCGCGGCGAGGTTGCCCGCCTATCTGCTGCTCGGCAATGTCCGGAATCTGCCCGATGGGTTGCGCCAGGCACGCGAATTGCTCGGACCGATCCTCGTCGGGCGGCCCGAGCTGCAACGCGATCGACTCGACACGCTGCTGGCCGTGCTCGGTTCGGCGAGCCTCGGCGAGGCTGCCACGCGCCTTCGAGTGCATCGAAACACCGTCGCCTACCGGGTGTCGCGCCTCGAGGAGCTCGGGGACTGGGACCTGTCCGACCCGGATCTGCGCTTTGCCCTGGCGCTTGCCGCAAGGATCATGCGAAATGCACAAGAATGATGGAGTCAGCGGCACTGCACCGCAACCCGTTGGGCTGGTACCGTTAGCGGCAGCGCGGCTGAGCCGGGCAATTATGCCGTGTGCACAAGTATCGCCCCATCGTCGCCCGCGAACGTCCTTGGATGCGTACCCAAACCCCATTCATTGCCCGAGGAGGGACCGTCGACCGTGGCCCAGAGCAAGGAATCCAGCGCCAAGATCGAAGCGGCCAAGGAGCAGGGCATCCGCTTCATCCAGCTCCAGTTCACCGACATCATCGGCCACGTCAAGGCGGTGACGATCCCGATCCATCAGCTCGAGAGCTCGGTCGAGCACGGGACCTGGTTCGACGGCTCATCGATCGAGGGGTTCACCCGGATCGCCGAGTCCGACCAGTACCTGATGCCGGACATGGACACCTTCTCGGAGATTCCGTGGCAGCCGGGTTCCGGGCCTCGCGGGACGGCACGGGTGATCTGCGATGTCTTCACCCCGCGCGGCGAGCCCTTCGCAGGCGATCCGCGCCGCGTCCTTCGCCGCCAGGTCGAGCGCGCCAAGGGGCTCGGCTATGTCGTCAACACCGGCCCCGAGCTCGAGTTCTTCCTGTTCCGTCGGGGCGAGGACGGTGCGATCGAGCCGCTGCCTCACGATCAGGCCGGCTACTTCGACTTCTCGACTGACCTCGCCCAGGAGATCCGCCAGGACATGGTCGATGCGCTCGAGGCGTTCGGGATTCGCGTCGAGGCGGCCCACCACGAGGTGGCCCAAGGCCAGCACGAGATCGACTTCGAGTATTCGGACGCCCTGCGCACCGCCGACAATGCGATCACTTTCAAGTTCGCGCTCAAGGCGATCGCCCAGCAGCACGGCCTGTACGCCACGTTCATGCCCAAGCCAATCCATGGCATCAACGGCTCCGGGATGCACACCCACCAGAGCCTCTGGTCGATCAGCGAGCAGCGCAACGCCTTTGCCGACGGCGCCAACCCGTATGGGCTCTCCGACGTCGCACGCTCGTACATGGCCGGGATCCTGGCCCACGCACGGGGGATGATCGCGGTGCTCGCCCCGCTGGTGAACTCGTACAAGCGGCTGGTGCCCGGCTACGAAGCGCCGACCTACCTCACCTGGGGCCGGACCAACCGATCCGCACTGATCCGGGTGCCGATGGTCTCGCCCGGCAAGTCGATCGAGGGAACGCGGGCCGAGGTCCGCTGCCCGGACCCGTCGTCCAACACGTACCTTGCCTTCGCGGCGATGATCGCGGCCGGCCTGGACGGCGTGGAGAAGGGTCTCCAGCTGGCCGACCCGGTCGAGGAGTCGCTGTTCGAGATGGACGCCGCGACGATCGCGGCCAAGGGCATCCGCGAGCTGCCGGGCACGCTCGGCGAGGCGCTCGACGAGCTCGAGGCCGATTCGGTCATCCGGGAAGCGCTTGGCGACCACGTCTTCAGCCACTACGTCGTGGCCAAGCGGGCCGAGTGGGACGAGTACCGCTCGCAGGTCTCGGACTGGGAGGTCGACCGCTACCTCGACCAGTTCTAGGCCGGGCGACCGGCAGTGGGGCGCCACGGGCCGCCAGGAGGGGTGCGACCGCCGCTCCGGGGCGGCCCAGGTCGCGGGCGAGTTGGCTGTGCCGATGGTCGCCAAATTCCAGGCCGGCCGGTCAGCGCGACGCGCCGAAGCTCGATGCGGTCGCTCATTCCAGGCCGGCTGAATGAAGGGAACTGGATCCTGGCCGTTCAGTCGTGAGTTCCAGCCAG
>JAUSJS010000104.1 GCA_030647575.1 Candidatus Limnocylindrales bacterium
GGCTGCAGGTCGTCGTTGAGCTCGCGACGGAACTCGCGGACCTCGACGACCTTGCCGCGCTCGCCATGGGGCAGGCGCAGCGAGCTGTCCTTCACCTCGCGGGCCTTCTCACCGAAGATCGCCCGCAGGAGGCGTTCCTCGGCCGTCAGCTCGGTCTCGCCCTTCGGCGTGATCTTGCCGACCAGGATGTCGCCCGGGCGTACCTCGGCGCCGATATAGACGATCCCCTCCTCGTCGAGATCCTTGAGGGACTCCTCGCCGACGTTCGGAATGTCGCGGGTGATCTCTTCCGGCCCGAGCTTGGTGTCGCGCGACTCCATCTCGTGCTTCTCGATGTGGATGCTGGTGAACAGGTCGTCGCGAACGAGGCGATCGCTGATCACGATCGCGTCCTCGTAGTTGCCGCCCTCCCAGCTCATGAACGCGACCAGCACGTTGCGCCCGAGCGCGAGCTCGCCCTGCTGGGTGGAGCTCGAGTCACCGATCGGCTGACCGTCCGCAACGCGTGCCCCGACGTCCACGATCGGGCGCTGGTTGATGCACGTGCCCTGGTTGCTGCGGACGAACTTGAGCAGCTTGTATTCGTCGAGCTCGCCCGAGTCGGTCTCGATGTGAATCCGCTGCGCGGTCACGCTGGTGACCAGGCCACCGCGGCGAGCGACCAGGACCTGACCCGAGTCGCGGGCCGCGCGATCTTCCATGCCGGTCCCGACGATCGGCGACTCGGGCTCGAGCAGCGGCACGGCCTGGCGCTGCATGTTCGAACCCATGAGCGCGCGGTTCGCGTCGTCGTGCTCCAGGAACGGGATGAGCGCCGTGGCCACCGAGACGACCTGCTTGGGCGACACGTCCATATACTCGATCTGGTTGGCGCGAGCCTCCGGGAAGGTGTCGCGATAGCGCGACGGGATCCGTTCCGCGGTGAAATGGCCGTCGTCATCGAGCGGTGCGTTCGCCTGGGCGACGACGTGCTCCTCCTCCTCGTCGGCCGGGAGATACTCGATCTCGTCGGTGACGATCGGGCGGATCGGGAAGGCATTGGCCTTCTGTTTCTTGAGCTCGGCGATCGCGGCCGCGTTGAACGGCTGGCCGGCCTTGAGCACGACCTCGCCCCCCTTGGCCACGAGATCCGAGCCCGCCTCATAACGAGACAGATCGGGGTCGGCCCAGGCGACGGTGCGCTTGACCTTGCGGTAGGGCGTCTCGATGAAGCCGTAGCTGTTGATCCGGCCGTAGGTCGCGAGCGAGCCGATCAGACCGATGTTCGGGCCTTCCGGCGTCTCGATCGGGCAGATCCGGCCGTAGTGGCTGTGGTGGACGTCGCGGACGTCGAAGCCGGCGCGTTCGCGCGACAGGCCGCCCGGGCCGAGGGCCGAAAGGCGCCGCTTGCTGGTCAGCTCGGCCAGGGGGTTGGTCTGGTCCATGAACTGGCTGAGCTGGCTGCCGCCAAAGAATTCCTTCATGGCGGCGACGACCGGCCGGATGTTGATCAGGGCGTTGGGGGTCGCCTTGTCCAGCTCCTGGATGGTCATCCGTTCGCGGACGACGCGCTCCATGCGCAGAAGACCGATCCGGAAGGCGTTCTGGATCAGCTCGCCGTTGGCCCGGATGCGGCGGTTGCCGAGGTGGTCGATGTCGTCCTTGGGATGGAGCCCACGGTTGCACTCGATCAGGTGGCCGACGATCGCGGCGATGTCCTCGCGGGTGATCGTCCGGCCATCGCGCGGCAGCTCGACGCCGAGGCGTGCGGCGACGGCATCCAGCTTCTTGTTGAACTTGTAGCGACCGACTCGACCGAGGTCGTAGCGACGGAAGTTGAAGAAGAGGCTCTCGACCAGCTGGCGAGCGTTGTCGCCGGTGGGCGGATCACCCGGGCGCAGCTTCTTGTAGACCTCGATCAGGGCCTCGGCCTGGGTGCGCGTGAGGTCCTTGTCGAGAGTCGCCGCGACGTACGGATGCTCCGGGTCGATGTCGACCGCGGTGAACAACCCGGCGATCTCATCGTTCTGCTCGTAGCCAACCGCACGCAGCAGCGTGGTCGCCGCGAGCTTGCGCTTGCGATCCACCTTGACCCACAGCTGATCCTTGTTGTTGGTCTCGAACTCGAGCCAGGCGCCGCGGTTCGGGATTACCTTGGCGCTGAACAGCATCCGCCCCGACGCCGGATCTTCGGTCTCGCTGTAATAGACCCCAGGTGAACGGACCAGCTGGCTGACGACGACCCGCTCGGCGCCGTTGATGACGAAGGTGCCCTGGTCGGTCATCCAGGGGTAGTCGCCCATGTAGACGCGCTGCCGCTGGATCTCGCCGGTCTCCTTGATCAGGAGCTCGACATTGACGTAAAGCGGCTTGCTGAACGTCAGGTCCTTGGTCCGGCACTCGGCCTCGGAGTACTTGGGCGCCCCGAACTCGTAGTCGAGGAACTGGAGCTCCATCACCTTGCCGGTGAAGTCTTTGATCGGGCTGATCTCATCGAACAGCTCGCGCAATCCCTTGTCGACGAACCAGGCGAACGAATCCAGCTGGAGCTCGATCAGATTGGGGATTTCGAATTTCTCGTAGCTGATGCCATCGATCTTCTTGTCGATCCGGGCGTACGAGATGCGACCCGACGGGGTTCGCGCGCGTGTCGATGACTCAGCAGACAGCATGAAGCACCACTCCTTGACGGAGGAAGACAGGGGGAAGAGAGGCCGAGCTCACAGAAGGAGTAGGATACCGCGATTTCGCCTCCTGTCAAACGGCTCGGGCGCGCCGGCCGTATCTCAGTTCGAGGCCAGGCTGAGCACGACCCAAGCCACCGCGCCGAGCGCAACCTGCCCGAGAGCGATGATGTAGATCCTTCGCATGTCCCGCTGCCACTCGGGTTTATCGCGGTTGAAGAAGGCAAGGGCGGCGACCGCAACGCCCGACCCAGATAGGAATAGCGGTATCGCGAGGTCCATCCCGGGACTCTAACGCCCGCCGGGATGTCGCGGATCGTGAAACGGACCCACTACCGAGCACCCGGCAGTGGCGGGTCGGGCGCCGGCCGAGACCTGGGACCGGACGTCGCGGCGCCGGCTGGCGACCCTAGGACCCGTTGTGCGCGTGTGAGGCGCACAACGGCCACGAACCTCTCGTGAACCGACGCCGAGACGACATGATGTGCCGCCTTTCGACGGCGGCCGTGCCCGCCTGTTCGGAATGTGCGCCTGACAGACGCACAGTCCCCTCGAGAACCCGCGACCGACCAGGCGAACCGCCCTATTTGATCTCGACCTTTGCCCCTTGTTCCTCGAGCGCGGCCTTGATCTTCTCCGCCTCGTCTCGGGCAACGCCCTCCTTGACGGCCCTGGGGGTCGCGTCGACGAGGTCCTTGGCCTCCTTGAGGCCAAGGCCGGTCAACTCGCGCACGACCTTGATAACCGGGATCTTGTTCGGCCCGATCTCGGTCAGCGTCGCGCTGAACTCGGTCTGCTCCTCGGCGGCGGCCGGCGCGGCTGCCTCGCCACTACCGGCGGTCGTTGCCGCGGCGACCGCAGCCGGAGCGGCGGCGGTCACGCCGTAGCGCTCCTCGAAGCGCTTGATGAACTCGGACAGCTCGAGCACGGTCATCTTGTCGATCGCTTCGAGCAGGTCGTCCTGGGTCTGGACTGCCATGGAATATCTCCTTCGTGGGTGCTGGTCAGATGGTCGTGTGGAGCGCGGCGGCTAGGCGCCGCGGTTCGCGCTGGAGTTGGCGCCTGCCGTCGCCTTTTGCTCAACGACCTGCTGCAGGGCGTAGCCCAGGTTGCGCAGCGGCGCGGCGAACAGGCCGGCGAGGGTGCTCACCGGCGCCTGCATCCCACCGACCAGCCTGGCCAGCAGAACGTCGCGCGACGGCAGCGCGGCAAGCCGGATCACATCGTCGGCGCCGATGGCTCGATCGCCAAGGACGCCGCCGGTGATCCGGACGATCCGGGCGTACGGCCGGGTTGCATCGAGAACGGCCTTGGCGGTACCGGTCTCGTCGTTCCCGAAGGCGATCGCGGTCGGGCCGACCAGGAGCGGGCGGAGCGCCGTCCCCACCGAGCCATCGGCGGCGATGCGCATCAGGCGATTCTTGACGATGCGGTAGGTGACGTCCTGCTTGCGCAGAGCGCGCCGGATTTCGGCGATCTCCTTCACCTTGAGGCCGCGGTACTCGGAGACGATCATCGTCCGGGCCTTGGCGAGCTCCTCGCGCAACTCGGCGACCGTCTCTCGTTTGGCCTCTGTGGGCATGGGGCCCTCCTGTGCTTCGGCACGCGACCGGCGTGCGACGGTGGGCCCCGATCGATGATCGGGTGGCCCCTGCGACGGCCCTTGGGAGCCTCCCCGGAAGGAGGCCCACCCCAGATCGCAGGGGCGCTGCCCACCCGAAGGTGGAGCGGCACCGGTCTGCCTCGGCGTGCTCGCCGTCGTCCCCGATCGCGCTGCCGACCTCGAGGGTCCTCGGCGCGTTCGGTCCGATCCGGCGGATCAAGCCCCGACCGTCAGCCACCACGACGGTGGGCGGCGGGCAAGGGCGCAGGCTGTCTGCGGCGGTCCGTCTGATGTTCGGCGACCATCCGCACCCATCTCCGGCGTTGGCGCCTCCGCCCGCTCGCTCACGCATCTGGGGTGCGCTCGCTCCGCGTGCTCAGCGCCCCCTTGGATCTGGCTACTGCTGCTCGCCGAACTATTGTGTCAGAGAACGGCCTCTCGGCCGCCACACGTCTGGTGGCCGGCAGTGCCGACCGGAGATTGGTCTAGGCGGCAGCGGCCGCAAGGACACCGGGCACATCAACCCGGATGCCCGGGCCCATCGTGCTGGCGATCGTCAGTCCCTTGATGTATTGGCCCTTGGCGCCGGTCGGCTTGGCGCGGTTGATCGCCTCGACCAGGGCGGCCAGGTTGTCGAGCAGCGCGGTCGCCTCGAAGCTGCTCTTGCCGACAGCGGCGTGGACGATCCCTGCCTTGTCCACTCGGAACTCGACCCGACCGGCCTTGACCTCCTTGACCGCTCGCTCGAGATCGAAGGTGATCGTGCCCGCCTTTGGGTTCGGCATCAGGCCTCGACGGCCGAGGATCTTGCCGAGCTTGCCGACCATGCCCATGGAATCGGGGGTCGCCAGGGCGACATCGAAGTCGAGCCAGCCGGCCTCGATCTTCTTGACCAGGTCGTCACCGCCGACCTCGTCCGCCCCGGCGCGCAGCGCTTCCTGCGCCTTCTCGCCCTGGGCGAAGACGGCGACGCGCACGGTCTTGCCGGTGCCGTGGGGCAGGACGACCGTGCCGCGGACCATCTGGTCGGCGTGGCGTGGGTCGACCCCCAGTCGAAGGTGGACCTCGATCGAGGCATCGAACGCGACGGTCGTGGTCTGCTTGGCGAGCTCGACCGCCTGGAGCGGCGGGTAGACCACCGTGCGATCGACGAGCTTCGCCGCTTCGAGGTATTTCTTGCCGTGCTTTGCCATGTCGTCATTCCTTCCGTTCGGTCGAGCTTGACCCGACCTCCCCCTTGACGCGGGGTTGGCGTTTCAGCGGTGCGGCACCGCCGGCGCGAGAGGTCCTCGCCTAGCCGACGACCTCGATGCCCATGCTTCGGGCAGTGCCTTCGATCTGGCGCATCGCTGCGTCGGCATCGTTGGCATTGAGGTCGGCCATCTTGATCGCCGCGATCTCGCGGACCTGGTCTCGCGTGACGCGCCCAACCTTGTCGCGCAGCGGCGTCCCCGAGCCCTTGTCGACACCGGCTGCCTTGCGCAGCAGGTCCGCCGCGGGCGGCGTCTTGAGGATGAACGTGAACGAGCGATCCTCGAAGATCGTGATCTGGGCCGGGATGACCTGGCCGGCCTTGTCGGCGGTCCTCTCGTTGTACGACTTGGTGAACTCGATGATGTTGATGCCGTGCGGGCCCAGGGCGGTGCCGACCGGCGGGGCCGGCGTCGCCTTCCCAGCCGGAAGCTGGAGGGTCAGGACGATGCGGATCTTCTTGGCCACGGGACTTCAGGATTCCTTTCTCAGAGCTTCTCGACCTGCAGGAAGTCGAGCTCGACCGGGGTCTCCCGGCCGAAGATGCTCACCAGGACCTTGACCTTGTTGCGCTCCGGGTTGACCTCGTCGACCGTGCCGATGAACTCGGCGAACGGCCCGTCGGTGACCCTCACGCTCTGGCCCTTGGTGAAGGCGACGCGATACTTGGGTGTCTCGACGCCCATGTGCCGCAGGATCTGCTTGACCTCGTTCTCATCGAGGGGAATGGGTTCGCTGCGAACGCCCGGGATGTTGGCGCCGCCGACGAAGCTGGTGACCCCCGGCGTGTTTCGAACGACGAACCAGCTATCCGGATCCAGGACCATCTCGACCAGGACGTAACCCGGGTAGACCTTCTTCTGAACGGTGTGACGCTGGCCCTGGCGGATCTCGATCTCGTCTTCCATCGGCACGAGGACCTGGAAGATCTTGTCGTCCATCCCCATGGATTCAATCCGATGCTCGAGGTTGGCCTTGACCTTGTTCTCGTAGCCGGAGTAGGTGTGGATGACGTACCAGCGCTTCTCGGGTGCGCGCGCCTCCGTCGTCGTCTCGGTCATCATCGCTCCTAGACCGGGATCTGAGCGATCGCGACCGAGAACACGCTGTCCAGGACCGTGATGTAGATGCCCACGACGAGACTGATCGCAAAGACCAGCACGGTCAGGTTGCGAACCTGCTCACGTGTGGGCCACGAGACCTTGCGGAGCTCGGACCAGACTTCGTCGAAATAGCGGCGGATGCGGGTCACGTCGGTTGTTCTTCTCTCAGCGCTACGGAAGTAAGGTGGCAGGGGCGATAGGACTCGAACCTACAACCGCCGGTTTTGGAGACCGGTGCTCTGCCAATTGAGCTACACCCCTGCGGGCCGGCTGCCTTACTTCGCCTCGCGGTGAAGTGTATGTCGTCGGCAGCGCGGACAGTATTTCTGCAGTTCGATCCGGTTGGGGTCGTTCCTCTTGTTCTTGCGGGTGGTGTACGTCCGCTCCTTGCACTCGCTGCACGCGAGCTGGATCGTGGGACGAGCTTCGACCTTCGCCATGTCGCCCTACTCGACGATGCTGACGATGGCGCCGGCCCCGACGGTCCGGCCACCCTCGCGGATGGCGAAGCGCTGGCCGACTTCGACGGCGATCGGGGTGATCAGCTCGACGCTCATCTCGACGTTGTCGCCGGGCATGATCATCTCGGCCCCCTCGGGCAGCCCGATCGCCCCGGTCACGTCGGTCGTGCGCAGGTAGAACTGCGGGCGGTAGCCGTTGTAGAAGGGGGTGTGGCGGCCGCCCTCCTCCTTGGTCAGGACGTAGACCTGGGCGGTGAACTTGGTGTGCGGCTTGACCGAGCCCGTCTTGGCCAGGACCTGGCCGCGCTCGATCTCCTCGCGCTCGATCCCGCGGATCAGGCAGCCGACGTTGTCGCCGGCGCGGCCCTCGTCGAGCAGCTTCTTGAACATCTCGACCCCGGTGACCACGATCTTGCGGGTCGGCTTGACCCCGACCAGCTCGACCTCGTCGCCGACCTTGACGATGCCGCGCTCGATCCGCCCGGTGGCCACGGTGCCGCGGCCCTTGATCCCGAAGACGTCCTCGACCGGCATCAGGAACGGCTTGTCGATCGCCCGCTCGGGGGTCGGGATGTACGAGTCGACCGCATCCATCAGGGCCTGGATCGGGGCGTAGGCGGGATCGGCCGGGTCGTCCTTGGCCTCGAGCGCCTTGAGGGCCGAGCCGCGCACGAACGGGATGTCGTCGCCCGGAAACTTGTACTTGGTCAGCAGCTCGCGGACCTCGAGCTCGACCAGGTCGAGCAGCTCCTCGTCGTCGACCATGTCGACCTTGTTGAGGAACACCACGATGTAGGGGACCTCGACCTGGCGGGCCAGCAGGATGTGCTCGCGGGTCTGGGGCATGGGGCCGTCGGTGGCGGCCACGACCAGGATCGCGCCGTCCATCTGGGCGGCGCCGGTGATCATGTTCTTGATGTAGTCGGCGTGCCCCGGGCAGTCGACGTGGGCGTAGTGGCGGGCGGCGGTCTCGTACTCGACGTGGGCGATCGCGATGGTGATCCCGCGCTCGCGCTCCTCGGGCGCGTTGTCGATCGAGTCGAAGGCGCGGTACTCCGCCCCGCCCTTGAGGGCCAGGTACTTGGTGATCGCCGCGGTCAGGCTCGTCTTGCCATGGTCGATGTGGCCGATCGTGCCGACGTTGACGTGGGGCTTGGTGCGCTCGAACTTCTTCTTGGCCA
>JAUSJS010000116.1 GCA_030647575.1 Candidatus Limnocylindrales bacterium
GAGGGCGACCGAATCGTCATCGAGCGCCTGGTTCTCCATGACCCGGCCCTGGCCGCGTTCATGGCCGAGCGCGCGGCCGCGGACCGTGCGGACCTCGTCGAGCGGGCCGTCCGGATCGGCCTGCTCGCGCTGCAGGATGCCGGCATCACGGTCAACGTCGACGTCGTACGCTCGGAGTTCGAGAAGCTCGTCCGCCAGGCCGAATCGGTCAACGAGAAGGCCGCCCAGGCGCTCGAGCAGACCCTCCGGACCAACTTCGCCGACGGCGACGGGCGGCTGCCACGCACGCTCGAGAAGTTCCTCGGCGACCGGGGCGCGCTCCGCGCGATGGTCGAGGAACTGTTCGACGAATCGAAGCGCGACAGCGCGATCGGCCGGATCGGCCGGATGCTGGAGCGTTACTTCGATGGCGACGCGTCCAAGCTCGCCCTGCTGCTGGACCCGACCCGGCTCAACTCCCCGATGCACCAGTTCCGCCAGGAGATGACGGCCGGCTTCAAGGGTCTCGAGGAGCGCCTGGTCGCGATCGAGGCGGCCGCCGCGGCACGCGGCGCCGAGCGCGCCCGCTCCACGGCGAAGGGCGGTGACTTCGAGGATCTTCTCGAAGTGATGCTGGCGGACCTGGCGCGTGGCGCCGGCGATCTGCTGGACCGGACGGCGACCGAGGCCGGCACGATCCTGAAGTCCAAGAAGGGAGACTTTGTCCTGACCGTCGACGCGCGGGTCGCGCGCGGCAGCGACCTTCGGGTGGTCATCGAGGCCAAGGATCGGCCGATGTCGATGCGGGCCATTCGCGAGGAGCTGCGCGAGGCCAGGGAGAACCGAGGGGCCGCCGTCGCGGTCGTCGTGTTCACTCCCAGCCATGCCCCGACCGGCATCGCGCCGTTTGCCCTGGTCGGCGACGATGTCTACTGCGTCATCGACCCCGAGGCGCCGGAGCCCGCCACGCTCGAGGCCGCGATCCGGCTGGCTCGCCTGCTCGCCCTGGCCTCGCTCGTTGAGCACGAGGTTGAGGTCGATGCGGCGGCCATCCGAACCGCCTTGACCGGGATTCGCGAGCAGCTCGAGGTCGTGCGCGCACTCAAGGCGCAGCTGACCTCGATTTCGACGGCCACCAAGGCCGTCTGGTCGGGTCTGGACCAGATGCGCTCGAACATCCTGGCTCGCGTCGCGGAGGCAGAGACGGAGCTCCAGTCGTAGCTTCCGATCGGGTCGCTTGCGTCGGTGCGCTATCGTGACCGTCCGACGCCCGGGGCCGGGTAGCCCATGGGTCGTCGCGTGCATCACGAGGATCACCATGGCGCGTGCGATGTGGAAGGGGGCCATCCAGTTCGGGCTGGTCACCATCCCGGTCAAGCTCTACCTCGCCACAGAGTCCAAGGGCATCAGCTTCAACATGCTCCACAAGGCCGATCTGTCCCGCATCCAGATGAAGGTCTGGTGCCCGGTCGAGGACGAGCCGATCTCCCGCTCCGACACCGTCAAGGGCTACGAGTATTCACCCGGCGAATACGTCGTCGTCACCGACGAGGACCTCGAGAACGTGCCCCTGAAGACCGTCCGCTCGATCGAGATCGAGCAGTTCACCAGGGCGGAACGCGATGACGCCGCGATCCGCTTCGTCAAGAGCGCCTACTACCTGGAGCCGGACAAGATCGGTCGCAAGGCGTTCCACCTGCTCAAGGCGGTCCTGGAGGGGGAAGGCCTGACCGCGATCTGCAAGGTCGTGATCAAGGATCGCGAGGCGCTCGCCGCGCTCGACCCGTTCGGCGACACCATGCTCATGACCACGCTCCACTGGCCGGACGAGATCCGCTCGACCGCCGAGCTCGATCTCGGTGACGAGAAGTACGAGTTCAAACCGGCCGAGCTTGCGATGGCCAACCAGCTCGTTTCGGCGATGACCGGCGAGTTCGACCCGTCGCTCTACCGCGACGAGTACCGAGCGGCGCTCGGGGAGGTCATCCAGGCCAAAGTCGATGGCAAGGAGACGGTCACCGCCGAGGCGCCTGAGGAGAGCGGCACGTTGATCGATCTGATGGCCGCCCTGGAGGCGTCAGTCAATGCCGCCAGGTCGGCCCGTGCCGCCCGCGCCGAGGCGCCCGTTTCCGTCGCCGAGGTCCGCGAGGCGCGCGACGCCCGCGACGCAAAGGTTGCCAAGGCGGCCAGGGCCGGATCGACCTCGACCTCCTCCAAGCCTGGCGCGTCCCGAATCCGGACCAAGGCCGCGGCCGACGCCGAGACCGCCGACGCGGCCGCTGCCGAGGACGAGGCACCCGCCAGGCCCGCGCGCAAGCGCAGGTCCGCATAGTTTGCCCAGGCGTCGCAATCGAGCCCAAGCCGGAAGAGCGGACCTGATCCCCCGGGTCGACCGACGACATGGAGACCTCGCCACCACCAGCCACGGGCTTGGGCTGGCACACTGACCGCCTGATGCCGCTCGAGGAATACCGCCGCAAGCGCGATTTCGCGAAGACCCCGGAACCGGCGCCGGCGATCGCCGCCGGTTCGATGGGAACTGGCTCCCGCGGTGGTCGCTACGTGGTGCAGCGCCACCGAGCCACCCGCCTTCACTACGACTTCCGGCTCGAAGTGGGGGGCGCCCTCGTCTCGTGGGCGGTCCCTCGCGGACCCACCCTCGACCCGATCCAGCGGCGGATGGCCGTCCACGTCGAGGACCACCCGATCGAGTACTTCGACTTCGAGGGTGTGATCCCGGCGAAGCAATACGGCGCCGGCGACGTGATCGTGTGGGATTGGGGCACCTGGGAAGCCGAGGCGCCGACCATCGATGCGGCGGCCGCGAGCGAGGCCGGCGAGCTGAAGTTCCGGCTCGACGGCCAGAAGCTGAAGGGTCGCTTCACGATCGT
>JAUSJS010000118.1 GCA_030647575.1 Candidatus Limnocylindrales bacterium
CAGCGGGAGATCCGTGCTCAGCCAACGCGTCGACCAGTGGCGACGGGCGCTTGAACCGAGCCTACGGTGCACCTGCCGGACAATTGGCAAGATTTCGGCCGCGACCGGGAAGGCGGAACCGCGTCAGCTTCACAAACGTCACGGCGGCATGGCCGTCGCTCCTCCCTGCGGCGGCCTGCTCCCCTCCGGCGACCTCCGGCAAGGGGGCACGCGGGACCCTCGCGTACAATCCCGAACGAGATGCGCCTCGCTCCCCTCCCCGACCTCATCCTGTACGGCCGTCCCGGCTGCGGGCTGTGCGAAGAGGCCCGCGGCTTCGTCACGGAGCTCCTTGACGCGCGCCGGACAGCCGGCCTGGAGACGCCCTCGCTGGTGGAGCGCGACATCGAGACGAACCCAACCTGGGAGCGCGCCTACTTCAGCTCGATCCCGGTCGTTGAGCTCGGCGATCGGCGCCTGGAGCTCGCGATCAGTCCCGCGAAGGTGCGCCGCCTCCTGACCGACGTCCTCGACGCCTGACCGAGTGATGGCCGGCACCGACCTGACGATCCTGGTGGCCCTGGCAGCCGGCGTGATCAGCTTTCTGTCGCCGTGCGTGCTGCCGCTGGTACCCGCCTACATCGGGCAGTTGAGCGCGATCGCGGTCGCCTCGGCAGCCGACGGTGCACGGCCGTCGCGCTGGGCGGCGATGCGCCACGCGCTCGCCTTCGTGGCTGGCTTCGGTGCTGTCTTCACCCTCCTGGGCATCACAGCGACGTTCGCTGCCGGACCGCTGGTCGACTACCTCCCGGCGCTTCGGATCGTGGGCGGGGCGGTCCTCATCGTGCTCGGGCTGAACCTTGCCGGCATCCTCCGGATCCCGGCGCTCGAGCGGACCTGGCGACCGCTCGATGCCGGCGCGGCGGGCTCGCTGGCCACGGCGACGAACTCGATTCGTCTGGGCGCTGGCGGGGGCGGACCAACGGTCGGCGACCGGCTCGGCGGGCGGATCGTCAGCACGCGCGGCGGCTGGCTCGCCTCCTTCGGGCTCGGTGCCATCTTCGCCATCGGCTGGACGCCGTGCATCGGAATCATCCTCGGGGGGATCCTGACCTTGGCGGCGACCTCGACGACGGCGCTCCAGGGCACGCTCCTGCTGGTCGCCTACACGATCGGCCTCGGGCTGCCATTCCTGATCATCGCCGCCGTCTACGACCGGGCGCCGCGACTCCTGGCGCCGCTCGTGCGCCATGGTCGCGTGGTCGCGCTCGTCGGCGGCCTGCTCGTCGCGCTCATCGGCGTGGCCATGGTCTTCGACTGGCTGGCGCTCTTCCCGCGCTACTTCAACTTCAACACGGCCATCTGAGTGACGCAGCGACCCGGCTTCACCCACCGGACCGAGCGCCACGGGCTCGTCGGGCCGTTCAGCGGGCGGCAGCTGGTCGCCGCGTTCGGGGCCGTCGTCGTGGCGGTCATCGTGCTGGTGGCGGTCACGACGCCCCTGGGCAACACGGCGGACGGCCCCGGTACGGTGGATCCGCGCCCGACCCAGTACATCATCGGCCCGGCGCCGCAGGAGGGACTGCAGGCGGGCGATCTCGCCCCGGAGTTCGAGGTCCCCCTTGACGACGGCTCGACCTACCAGCTGACCGACCTCGACGGCCGGCCGATCCGTCTCGCCGACCTGCGCGGCAAGGCCGTCTGGGTCAACTTCTGGGCGAGCTGGTGCCCGCCCTGCCAGCAGGAGACCCCGATCATCCGCGAGCTGGCGGAGCGCTACCGCGATGCCGGGCTGGTCGTCGTCGGGATCGCCGTCCAGGAAACGTCCCCCGCCGACATCCGGGCGTACGCCGAGCGGTTCAACCTGCGCTACACGATCGGCTTCGATGCATCCGGCCACGTCTTCCGCCGCTACCGGGTGTTCGGGCTGCCGACCCAGTTCTTCATCCGGCCGGATGGCGTGATCGACGCGGTCGGCAAGACGGTCGACGAGGCAACCGCGGTCGCCCGGATCGAGGCGATCCTGCCAGAGGGCTCGACTCCGGCACCGTGACGCGGACAGCCCACCCGCGACGCGTCTGACGGCCGCGATGCTCAGGCAGCCGCGACGCTCCAGTGACCGGGAAGGCCGCGCGTTTGTGACAGATGATCCTCCACGCGGGCACTCGTCACGGAGCAGATCTCCCTGTTTCGCCGCTACGGCACGATTCACGCGCTGGGCCGCGGTCCAGCTCCGGGTGATTTGTGACACCGGGCCGTCAGGCGGCCAGGTGCCGGTTTTCACCTGACCAGTGCCCGCCTGGGGATCATCTGTCAGGTTTCGTGAGTTTCGGGCACCCACTCGGGGATCGCGGACGGCTTGCGCCTGGACCGCGGACGGCTTGCGCCCGATCAGTCCGCCTCGTAGCGGAAGCGGTCGCGGTCGCGCACGAGGCGACCGATGGGGTGCTCGCGCTCGTGCGACAGGACGACGATCCAGGCCTCCTCGGCGGCCTGCGCGAACAGCTCGGCCTTGCGCGCCACCGAATCCAGCGGGAAATCGTCGAACGAGGTGACCCAGCGCGGATTGGCGGCCCACGGCCGGATCAACAGGTCGCCGAAGAAGGCCAGCGTTCGTCCGCCGGCTCCCCCACCCCGCACGACCACCGCCTGATGCCCCGTCGAGTGGCCACCGGTCGGCACGACTGAGACCCCGGGCAGGATCTCGCGCTCGCCCTCGGTCCAGCCCTCGGCACCCCAGTCACGCACCAGGGCCAGCTCCGGCTGGACATACGAGGCCACCAGGCGTGGGTTGTCGCCCAGCGCGATCTCCCATTCAGCGCGCTGGGCGACGATCCTCGCCCGCGGAAACGCTCGCGTCCCATCGGCCCGCAACAGCCCGCCGGCATGGTCGAAGTGGAGATGGCTCATCGCCACCACGTCGACAGTCTCAGGGGCAAACCCCGCCGCCTCGAGCGCGGGCACGATCGCGGGGCCCTCGTCGACCCGCATCGCCCGGGTCTTCTCGTCGACCCGTTCACCAATTCCGGTATCGACCAGGACCCGGCCGGCCGGCGTCTCGATCAGCAGGCAGTTGAGTGCCTGGTGCAGGCGCCGCTTCTCGTCGACCTCGGCGCTGACCAGCCCGCCCCACAACGACCAGGGGACGGGGCCGAAGAGGGCGCCGGCGTCCGAGCGGAACGTGCCGGCCTGGACCAGCGTGACCCGGACTCCGCCGCCCAGCTCGCGCGCCCAGTCGACCGCGCCGTTGATCGCCATTCGCCTACGACCGCGACGGATCCCCGGTCCGGCGCCCGGCGTCGAAGTCACGGTGGAACGCTGACGCGGTCGGCTCCGACTGGCCCTGGTACTTCGAGCCAAGCTCAGGAGACCCGTATGGTCGGTCGACCGAGCTCGACATCTTGAAGAAGCTGATCTGTCCGATCCTCATCCCCGAATAGAGCGCGATCGGCAGGTTGGCCACGTTGGACAGCTCGAGGGTCAGGTTGCCCTTCCAGCCGGGGTCGACATAACCGGCCGTCGAGTGGATGAGCAGCCCGAGGCGGCCCAGCGACGACTTGCCCTCGAGCCGGGCAACCAGGTCGTTCGGCAGCTCCACCCACTCGTGCGTCTGGCCGAGGACGAACTCGCCGGGATGGAGGATGAATGGCTCGTCATCCTCGATCGTCAGCAGCTCGGTCAGGTCAGGCTGCGGGGTGCGTACGTCGATGAACGCGTAGCGGTTATTGCGGAAGACGCGAAAGCTTCGATCGAGATGGAGATCGACCGACGAGGGCTGGAGATCGTGCGCGTCGTACGGCTGGATCTTGACCGTGCCGGCCTCCAGGGCCGCGCGGATGTCGCGGTCGGACAGGACGCTCACTTCGAGAAGCTCCCGCTGCCACGCTCGGCGTAAAGCGAGTCGACCTCGCGCTTCAGGGCTTCGAGATCCTCGAAGCTCTGGTAGACGCTGGCGAACCGGATATAGGCGATCTGGTCGATCCCGCGCAGCTGCTCCATGGCGAGCGCACCGATGCGCGACGACGGCACCTCGGTGACGCCAGCGGAGCGCAGCTCGGCTTCGATGGCATCGGCGGCCGTTTCGGCCGCACCATCGGGCACCGGGCGGCGGGTCAACGCCTTGCGCAGGCCGGACACCAGCCGTTCCCGATCGAACTCCTGGCGCGAGCCGTCACGCTTGATCACGATGAGCCTGGCCGCCTCCACGCGCTCGTAGGTGGTGAACCGGAACGAGCAGGCGGCACACTCGCGCCGGCGGCGGATCGTCGCCGAATCATCGAGGTCACGCGAGTCGACGACGCGGGTTTCCCGCTCGGCGCACTGGGGGCAGCGCATCGCTCTCCTGCCAGGTCATACCACAAGGGCTTGTGGTGTACGCCGAGGATACCACTAGATGGTGTGGTCAGCTGCGCCGGTCAGATGCCGAATCGCGTGCGCGCGGTCGGCGGCTCGTCGATCCGCATCTCGTCGGCGCGCACGGCCTGCCGGGCGATCGCCTCCCGGGCGTGAATGAGGTTCAGGTAGCCGCGCTTGATCGACGTCTGTGCCTCCAGGTCGCGGCTGCCGCGCCGCGAGGAAGCCAGGATGTTCGCGCCGTGCTCGACCATGCTGAGCGCCCGGCTCGCTCGACTGAGCTCGGCGACGAGGTCGTCGCGAATGGCCTGCGCTCGTCGGGGCCCCTTCAGGGCGCGCGCCTCGTCGCCGTACCGTTCCAAGGCCTCGGTCGCGTCGACAACGGTCTGGCTGATCAGCTCGGGACCGGACTGATGGTGGCGCACGGCGTCGATTTGCCCCGTGGCTGACTCGAGGGAGGCGTCGACACGGGCAGCGAGGTCCTTGACGCCACCTCGGAACTGGTGGATCTCGCGCGTTCGCGCTGCGATCCGGGCGGTCCCGCGAAAGACCACGACGAGGCCGGCGGTCAGCGCGATGAACGCCAAGACCGGCAGCAGGACGGTTGCCAACTCCATCGTCTACCCCGCTGCCGCGGTCAGCCCGGGCGAGCGCGCAGCTGTTCGAGCAGGGCGGTGCCCACCTCGAACAGGTCGCCCACGACGAGGAGGTCGGCGAATTCGGCGATCGGGGCGTCCGGGTCGCGGTTGACCGCCACGATGCTGCCGGCCGTCTGCATTCCGACCTTGTGCTGGATCGCACCGCTGATGCCGAGCGCCAGGTAGAGCTCCGGTTTGACGATCTTGCCCGTCTGCCCGATCTGCTGGCTGTAGCCGATCCAGCCCGAGTCGACCGCCGCGCGCGTCGCCCCGACGGCTCCATCGAGCACCGACGCGAGCTGCTCGACGAGCCCGAAGCCTTCCGGCCCGCCGACGCCGCGGCCGCCGGCGACGATGATCCGCGCCTCCTCGATCGGGGCGGCGGCGCCGGCTTCACTGACTCGCTCGACAACCTTCACCGCGGGGGGGGCCGGGCCCCCGGCGTCGCGGGCTTCGACCGTGCCCGGCGAGCCGGCCGGCACGGCGGTCACGACGTTCGGGCGGACGGTCACGATGCCGCGCCCCCCGGTGAAGCCGGAGGTCGGCAGGAGCTTGCCGCCGAAGGCGCTCATCTCGACCGCGGGTCCGGTTTCGCTCCAGGTGACGGCCGTGGCGCTGGTCAGCACGCCCAGCCCGGTGAGCGCGGAGAGAGCGCCCGCGAGGTCCCTCCCGTCCGGGCCGGCACCGACGAAGATCGCGTCCGGCGCCTCCGCAGGCGCAGCTCCATCTAGCAGGCCTGCGAGGCGGGCGGCCGCGAGCGCCGACCAGGCGTGATCGGCTGCCGCCGGCTCGGTGATGGAGAGCACGCGTGGAACGTGGCGGGCGAGCTCGTCGGCGGCCGCGCCGGGCTCCGCTGCGACCACGACGCCCACGACGTCCCGTCCGCTGCTTGCCCCTAGCTCGCGAGCGAGGGTCGCGACCTCCGCGCTCAGACGAGCCAACCCGCCGTCCGGTCCCGGCTCGCCGATCACCCACAGATCGCCCATCAGATGATCCTGCGCTGGGCGAGGAACTCGACAATCCTCGTTGCGCCCTCATCGGGCGTGCCGCGGACGACTTCGGTCGCCCCGCGGGCCGGCGGCACCTTCGTGGCCAGGACCTGCGTCGTGGCGACCGCACCGCCAACGGTCGACGGATCGAGCTCGAGGTCGGCCAGCGAGCGCGTGGCGATCTCCTTCGAGCGAGCCGCCATGATTCCCTTGAGGGTCGGGTAGCGCGGCTCGCCGAGGGCCTGGGTGCACGAGATCAGGGCAGGCATCGGCGCCTCGAGCAGATCGTAGCCGGTCGGGCTGATCCGGCGGACGCGGACGGTGCCGGCCGGTTCGTCCGGCTCGATCCGCGCGGCATACGAGAGGAACGGCAGGCCAAGATACGCCGCCACTGCCGCCGGTACCGTGCCGCCAAGGCCGTCGGACGTGTCGACGCCGGCGAGCACGAGGTCGAATTCGAGCTGCTTGAGCGCGGCCGCTAGCACCTTCGCCGTGGAGACCGCGCACGATCCGGCGAGCGCCGGATCGGTGACGTGAACCCCCCGCGTCGCGCCCATCGCGAGCGCCTTGCGCAGGGTCTCCGGCGCCGATGCGGGCGCCATCGAGAGAAGCGTGACCTCGCTGCCTTCAGGCGCTGCGGCCGTTAGCTTCAAAGCCGCCTCGAGGGCGTACTCGTCATTGCCGTTGACGACGGCAGGGACCGCGGCACGGTCGAGCCGGCCGTTCGCGCCCAGGCGCTCGCCACCAGACGCTGGGTCCGGAACCGGTTTGACGAGGACGACGATGCGCACGAAGCGGAGCTCCTCCCTGCCGCTCAGCCGTCCTTGCCGAGCAGGGCTCGCGCGATCACGAGCCGCTGGATCTGTTGGGTCCCCTCGTAGATCTGGGTGATCTTGGCGTCGCGCATCATGCGCTCGACCGGGAATTCGTCGATGTAGCCATAGCCACCCAGGACCTGGACCGCGTCCGTGGTGACCCGCATCGCCGCGTCCCCGGCCACGAGTTTACACATCGCCGACCAGCGGCTGGCATCGGCGGCACCGCGCTCGATCTCGACGCAGGCCTTGTAGAGCAGCTGACGCGCGGCTTCGGTCGTGGCGTCCATGTCGGCGAGCATCGCCCCGACCATCTGGAAGTCGCCGACCCGCTGGCCGAACTGACGTCGCTGGGCCGCGTACTGCGTGGCGACCTCGAGGGCGCCCTGGGCGATCCCGACGGCCTGGGCGGCGATCCCCGGGCGACTGCGATCGAACGTCCGCATGGCAATTCCGAATCCGTCGCCCTCCTCGCCGACGAGGTTGGCGGCGGGCACGCGGACCCCATCGAAGGCGAGCTCCGCCGTGGGGCTGCCGCGGATACCCATCTTGTGCTCCAGGCGCGGGACCGAGAAGCCCGCCGTCGGGACTTCCACAATGAAGCACGACAGCCGGCGATGGCGCGGGGCGTCCGGATCCGTGACGGCGAAGACCGTGATCAGATCGGCGACCGAGCCGTGGGTGATGAACCGCTTCGAGCCGCTGATGACATATTCGTCGCCGTCGCGGACGGCGCGGGTGCGGGCCGCCGCAACATCGGAGCCGGCCTCGGCCTCGGTCAGGGCGAAGGCAATCAGGGACTCCCCGGACGTCAGCTTCGGGAACCAGCGCCCCTGCTGCTCGGGGGTCCCTGCGAGGAGGAGCGGCAACGACCCGAGCTCGTGGGCGGCAAGGATCAGACCGGTCGTGGCGCAGGCCCGGCTGAGCTGCTCCACCGCCAGGCAGACCGAGAGGAGCTCACCACCGAGACCGCCGTGCTCCACCGGGAACGGCAGGGCCAGGATGTCCTGGGCGGCCAGCAGTGCGCGGAGATCCTGGGGGAACTCGCCGGTCCGGTCGATCTCGGCGGCGCGCGGGGCGACTCGCTCGTCGGCGAGCACGCGAACGGCGTCGCGCAGGAGCTGCTGCTCCTCCGTCAACCGGTAGGGGCCGTGGGCTGGGCTCGACGCGGTCACCGCGGCCGATCGTAGCACCGGCCGGTCATGGCCCGATCGCGCCTCTTGCCTCACGCTGACCCCGAGCGTAGGCTGACACCAACTGGTGAGCCGTTGCTCCGGGGGCCGCGGCACCAGCCAGCGGGGCTTCGACATGGACCAGACGCAACAGCTCGTCGCGATGACCCTCGCGGCTGCTCTCGGCATCGTCGCGACGCTCGCGATCCTCAGAAGGCAGCGCCGAGCCCTCGAGCCGCCACGGGAATCGCCGTTCGCGGCCTCCACCGAAGGCGAGAAGCGCTGCCCGAAGTGCGGCATGGGAAACCTCTGGATGGGCGACCACTGCATCAGCTGCGGCGCAAAGCTGCCAGGCTGAGGTCGTTCCGCCCGATCCACTGGGCGTACTGCACCCGAGTCGGCTGGCGCGACTCCCAGTCGACAGGACGACCCGAGCGCATGCCTCCAGACGCCCTGCCGCGTGCGACCGCGACCGCCAGTCACCGGATGGTGTCGAGGCGACTCCGCCGCGGCTGCTCCGATCGTGGCGTCGACTGCCAGTCGCGCGACCGCCACCATCACGGCTGCCCGAGGCTTCCGAGCCCCCCTTATCCCGCGATCACGGGCAACCGGCGATCCGGCGGGGCGGCAGCGATCCGCGCGGCCAACACCTCGCTGACGTCGAGGGTCGCGACCGCCTGACCGCCGTCCGCGGCGGCGAGCCCGTCGCTGAGCATGACCATGCAGAACGGGCAGGACGTGGCGACCGTGGCGGCCCCCGTCTCGACGACCTGGCGGGCGCGCTCGGCGTTGATCCGGGTCCCGCGCGTTTCCTCCATCCACATCCGTCCCCCGCCGGCCCCGCAGCAGAAGGTCGCCTTGCCCGAGCGCTCCATCTCGGTGACGGTGACGCCGGCCGCCGCGAGCACGGAGCGCGGCGCCGTCACCACGTTGTTATAGCGAGCGAGATAGCACGAGTCGTGAACGGTCACCGCGCCCGGCCGGTGGTCGCCGGTGGTGGAGGTCGCGTCCTCGGGCAGGGTCGCCAGGCGCCCCGAGGCGACGAGCTCGGCCAGATACGTGCTGTGGTGGACGATCTTGAACGCGCCACCGAGCTGGCCGTACTCGTTGCCGATCGTGTTGAAACAGTGCGGACAGGCGGTCACGATCGCCCGCTCGCCCATCGCGTATCGATTGAGCGTGTCGACGTTGCCCGCGGCCAGGATCTGGAAGACGTAGTCGTTGCCCATTCGGCGGGCCGGGTCGCCAGTGCAGGACTCCTCCTGGCCGAGGATCGCGAAGTTGACCCCAGCCGCGTGGAGGCAGGTCGCCACGGCCCGGGCGACCTTCTGGTTGCGCGGGTCGAAGGCCGCCGCACAGCCCACCCAGTAGAGGACCTCGAGATCGTCAAGCCCCCCGGCGGCGGCGAGGTCGGCCACGACCGGCACGTCGAACGGCAGGCCCCTGGTCCAGTCGGTCCGGGCACTCGCCGGCTGGCCCCACGGATTGCCCTGGTTCTCCATCGCCCGGAAGGCCGGCGTCAGCTCGGCCGGGAAGCGGCTCTCCTCGAGGACCAGGTTGCGGCGCAGGCCGACGATCTTGTCGACGTGCTCGATGAGGACCGGGCAGGCCTCTACGCACGCTCCGCAGGTGACGCAGTCCCAGACCGCGTCATACGGGATGGCGGTGTCGACGATCGGGCGGGCCAGCGCGGCCGCCGCGGGCCGGGTGTCGTCGAGGCCGTAGGTCTCGCGCACGATCGGCGAGTTCGGAATCAAGTCGATCCCGTGTTCGGCATCGACCGCCATGTCGCGGATGCCCATGATGAAGGTCTTGGGGTTGAGTGGCTTGCCGGTCGCCCAGGCCGGGCAGGCCGCTTGGCAGCGGCCGCACTCGGTGCAGGTGAAGCCGTCGAGCAGGTCCTTCCAGCCGAGGTCCTGGAGGGTCTTGAGGCCGAACGTGGCGGTCTCGTCTTCCAGCTCCATCTGGGGCAGCTCACCGCGCGGGGCGAGCTTGCGGAACAGGATGTTCGGGAAGCTCGTGGCGATGTGGAGGTGCTTGGAAAACGGCAGGTAGCAGAGGAACGCCGCGACCAGCGCGATGTGGCCCCACCACAGCAGCGAGAAGGCGCCCTCGAGGGCCGACGGTGAGAGGCCTCGCAACGGGACGGCCAGCGCGTTCGAGACGAAGGCGCCCCGGATGTCACCGTAGCGGGCGACCTGGGCGGTCTGGGCCAGGAGCTCCGTGGCGACCACTCCGCCGATCATCGCCAGGATGACCAGGGCGTCGCGGTTGAAGGTGAGCCGGGCTGGCCGGGTGACGAGGCGGCGGACGTAGGCCCAGGCGATCGAGACCAGGACGATCAGCGCGACCACGTTCTGAATCGCGCTGATCGCCGCCCACAACGCGCCCTCGAACGGCGCCGACAGGACGGCCTGCACGATTCCCCCGGTGACGATGTCGGCGGTGCCGATCGTCAGCAGCACGAAGCCCCAGAAGATTCCCGCGTGCATCAGGCCAGCACGCATGTCCTTGAACATCTTCGTCTGGACGAAGGCGTACTGGACGAGGCCGATCAGGCGGGCCGGGATGTTGGCGAACGGGCGCGACGGCCGGGCGACGGCGAACACCCGCAGGTGGCGGGCCATGGCCAGCGCGAAGAAGGCGGCCGCCCCCCAGAAGATCGGAAAGACGAGCGGGTACGCCGGCACCTCGGCGAACGGCTCGAACATCAGCGGTCGTTGTCTCCTGGGCCGGTCGGCTCTGCCGGCCCACCAGGCTCGGCCGACGTCAGGCCGTGATCGTACGGCCCGCCGAGGGTGTCGAGCGCGTGCTCCAGGACGGCGGCGATCGCCTCGAGCGATTCGAGGGCGCCCTTCGGGCTGCCCGGCAGGTTGACGATCAGCGATCGGCCACGGACACCGACGACGCCCCTCGACAGGTCGGCGAACGGCGTCTGCGCCCGACCGGCGGCGCGCATCGCCTCCTCCAGACCAGGGACCTCGTAATCGACCACGGCCAGCGTGGCCTGGGGCGTCACGTCGCGCGGCGTGAGCCCGGTGCCGCCGGTGGTCAGGACCAGCGGGTGGCGCGCGGCCCCCTCGACCAGGGCGCTCTCGATCGCGGCCCGATCGTCCGGGATCACGAGCCGCTCGACGGCGTAGCCGAGCCGTCCCAGGCGCTCGGCCACGCCAGGGCCGGAAGCGTCCTCGCGAACGCCGGCCGCCGCACCGTCGCTTGCCGTGATGACGAGCGCAGTGCGCATCGCCGTTTCGGTCACGCGGTGCCCTTGCGCTTCGAGCCGACACGTCCGGCGATACGGTCGCCTGGGCGCCGCGTCGGGCGGTCGTCGACCGGGCCCGGTGAGCGGACCCACGTCCCGCTCTTGCCGCCGGTCTTGGAGACCAATCGAACGCTGCGGATCTCGACGCCGCGTTCGACGCCCTTGACCATGTCGTAGACCGTGAGCGCCGCGACCGACGCCGCCGTCATCGCCTCCATCTCGACCCCGGTCTGGCCGGTCGTGGCAGCCTCGGCCCGGATGCGCAGCACGCCGGCCGCCCGATCCGGGGTGATCGCCACGAGGAGATCGGTCAGCGGCAACGGGTGGCAGAGTGGGATCAGCTCGCTGGTGCGCTTCCCGCCCATCACCCCGGCGAGCTCGGCCACGCCAAGGACGTCTCCCTTGGAGCCGCCCCCGTCGATCACCAGGCTCATGGTCTCGGGCGAGACGGCCACCGTCGCCTCGGCCACCGCCCGGCGCGCCGTGACCGGCTTGGCCGAAACGTCGACCATCCGCGGCCGGCCGGATCGGTCAACGTGGGAGAGCCGGCGCCGTTCCGCGCGCGGGGCGGGACTGCGGTCGTGGTGGTGGTCCGTCACGCGTCGAGGATAGCCGCTATTGGTCACGGAAGATCGAATGGCCGCCGATGCGTCGCCAGCGGATGCCTGGCTCCTCGTCGATCTCGACCCACTCGAACGTCGCCCGACCGTCCGGCCCGGAGAAGCTCCACGTCATCTCCCAGATGCCCGACGCGCCCTCGATGTCCCTGACCCGCAGCTTCCCGGGCCAGGGCGCGGTGGGATCCGCACGTCGCCGCTCGAAGGCAGGATGGAAGTCGTCCCAAATGACGGCGCGGAACGTCGCCCGCTCAGCCTCGGAGAGACAGCCCCAGTCACCCTCGAAGGCCGGCGTCACCTTGAACTTCATACCGAGGTCAGGACTTCAAGGACCCGTCCAGGTGCTCGAATAGCGCGTCGGGGCCATCGACGACCGTAACGTGGCCCGCGGCGACGTGCTCATCGACCTCTCGCTCCATCGCCTGCCAACGCTCCGTCCAGAACCACCGCTGATCGGCCGGAACGGGCAGGACCGGTCGAAGCTCGACTCGGCCGTCCTCCTGCTCGATGATCTGGAGTTGGGCCCCGGGCTCGTCGAGGTGGAGCCGCCGGCGGAGGCTGACCGGGAGGGCCACGGTCCCGCGCGACTGGACGGTGACGAAATGCGTCTTCATGCGATGCAGCATAGCAGCAACGCGGCAACCGTCAACCCTTGCTGGCACGGACGAGCAGGGGGGCGGCCCGAGGTCGTCAGGGCGTCGACGGCGTTCAGGCGCGATCGAGCCACCAGAGGGCGACCTCGGCGCCTGCCGGAAGCGAGTCCGTGGCTTCGGGAACGATCGCCAGGGCATCGGCGGCGGCAAGCGCGGAGATCACGTGACTCCCCTGCCCGCCCGCAAGCCGCACCCGCACACGGCCGCGCTCGTCGCGCATCGGGGCGCCGTCGTCGCCGCGTTCGGCCTCGACACGCAGGAACGCGCGCCGGCCGTGGCTCTTGGTCACCGGCTCGCCCAGGACGGCCCGGTCGGCCGGCCGGAAGAGCTGGTTCCGGCCAGCCAGGCGTCGGATCGCCGGGCGCACGAACAGTTCGAACGACACGGCCGAGGAGACCGGATTGCCAGGCAGGCCGAAGACGAGAATCGCGTGTCCTCCTTCAGGCCGCGACGCCGTCCCGAACGCGAACGGCTTCCCCGGCTGGACCGCGACCCGCCAGAGATCGACCCGACCAATCGTCTCCATGGCGGTCTTGTCGACGTCATAGGGCCCCAC
>JAUSJS010000121.1 GCA_030647575.1 Candidatus Limnocylindrales bacterium
CGAGCCAGGCAATGACGAGCCCGATCAGCGCCCCGATCGCGACGCTGGCCGCGATGCCGACGACGAACGAGACGGCTCCTGCGGCGAGGCTGATCTCCCCGCCCAGCCCGCCCAGCGCGATCGCATAGACCAGAACCGCCGTGCCGTCATTGAACAGGCTCTCCGCGTCGATCAGGGTGACGAGCCTGGACGGGGCCCGCAACTGTCGCATCGTGGCCACCACCGCGACCGGATCAGTCGCCGACACGATGGCACCGACCACGAACGACTCGTCGAGCGGCAGGCCCGTCGCCAGGTGCAGGACGATCGCCACAACCGCCGCGCAGACGAGCACACCGGGAACCGCCAGCAGGGCCACGCCACCAAACGACCGCCGCAGCTCATTGCCGTCGAGCCGATAGGCCGCCTCGAAGACGAGCCCCGGCAGCAGCAACGTGACCGCCAGCTCCGGCGAGACCTCGATGACGTTGCCGCCCAACGGGACGGCCGAGACGGCCAATCCGACCAGAACCATCACGACTGTGTACTGGAGGCGCAGGCGACCCGCCACGAAGGCGATCAGCGGCAGCGCGACGAACAGCGCCACCAGGAGCAGCAGAGCAAGCGGTGTCTCGGAGCCTGGCATGACGCCATGCTAGCGGTGGCCGGGGCGCAAGGGACGACGTTCGAGGACATCTCGGGCCGCGGGTCGGGCGAGCCGGGTCGCGTTGGCACCCTCCCCCATGGAGCGCGCCCGTGCGGCTCAGCGCCGCCGGAAGAGCCCTCGGCGGCCCGTCGACTCGGCGTCGGCCGAACGGCGTCGACCGGAGGCCCGCAGGATCGCGTCGATCTCCTCGCGATAGGTCCGCCCGATCGGCGTTCGGTCGAGCCACTCGATGTATTCCAGGTCGTGGCGTGCGATCTCACCGAGCGACCAGCCGCTGAAGCGTCCGAAGTTGAGGACGCTCCCCGACGGCCGGCCGGGCGGGGGACCCGCGGCACCGAGCCCCTCCGCGGCACGCATCGATGGGTCGAAGCCGCCGCCCTTGGTTGAGCGCCCGGAGGTCCAGTCGCGCGAGACGGTTTCCGGCGGAGGCGGCGTCGGTCGCGCCCCGGCACCCGGTCGCGTCTCGCCACCCGGTCGAGGCCTCACGCCTTGCGGGTCGCCGGTCTCCGTTGTCGCCGCCCCTCCGGCAGGCGTCGTTCGCGACCGGTCGTAGGCGACGCGCGCGGCGGGCTCCCCGATCAGTTCCCAGGCCGCATTGATGGCGGCCATTCGGGTGGCGGCCTCAGCTCCGCCAGCCAGGTCGGGGTGGTATTTGCGGGCCAGCCGACGGTAGGCGGCCTGGATGACCTCGTCCTCTGCCTCGGCGTCCACCTGGAGGACCTTGTACGCGTCGAAGGGCTCAGACATCGTCTGGGTTCATGCCGATATTCCGGAGCGAGACCGCCAGCGCTTCCGGCTCGTCCGGGCTGAGCCGGCGGAACAGGTAGCGAACGACGTCGCGGAAGGCGGCGGTCATCGGCAGGGCGAGGATCGCACCGAGCAGACCGGCCAGTGAGCCGCCGACGATGATCGCGAACATGACCACGGCCGGATGGAGCTCGACCGCGTCACCCTGGATCTTGGGCACGAGGAAGTTGTTCTCGACCTGCTGGATCAGCGTGTACAGCACGAGGGCAGCAACGATCACCCCGGGGCCCGCGGTCGCCGCCAGTAGCACCGCGGGAATGGCCGCGATGATCGGTCCGATGATCGGGAGCAGCTCCAGGACTCCGGCGATGACCGAGAGCAGGATCGCGTACCGGCCGAAGATCGGGTCGATCAACTGGCTGGCGATGATCAATCCCACGAACGTCAGCACCCCGACCGACAGGCCGAGGATCAGCTGGCCACGAACCCACTGGCCGAAGACACGCTCGATCGTCCGGATCACGGCCCACACGTCGAAGCGCCAGCTTCCCGGGACGGCGCGGTCGAAGGCGGCCAGCAGCACGACCCGGTCCTTGAGCAGATAGGCCACCCAGACCGGCAGGATGAGATACCCGAAGACGAGGCCGATCAGGCTCGTTGCCCCGGTCAGGAGCGGGAGGAGGAACGAGAGGTCGATGGCGCCCGCGCCGATGGCGCCCTCCTGCCCGATGCTCGCCAGCAGGCCATCGATCCAGTCGCGGACGGAGTCAGGGATCTGCAGTCGGGCGTAGAACTCGCCCAGGCGCTGGAGCTGCGTGTCGAGGTCATCGATCAGGGTCGGCAGGTCCGCGATGAAGCGCAGGATCTCGTTGAGCAGGGGCGTCAGGGTCAGGGCCAGGAACTCGACGATCAGCACGATCGCGACCACGTAGACGATCAGGATCGCCAGCGAGCGCGGAACCCGCAGCCGGACGAGCCAGCGGACGGGCGGATCGAGCAGGTAGACGAAGAGCAGGCCGACGATGAACGGGCGGACGCTGTCGGCGGCCATCGAAAGCACCACGCCCAGCACGACGGCGGTCGTGATCAGGATCGCGACGCGGGGCGATAGTGGAGCGAAGCGCCCGGTCCCGAGGCCGCCGGCCGGATTGACGAAGGGTGGGGGAGGCAGGGCGGCCGTCCAGCGCGCGGCGGCGATCGCCGGGTCTTCGATCACTGGATCGTCGAGGACCGGCTGGGCGGGCTCGTCCATCGTGCCGCAGACTAGCAGACGTGGAGCCTCGCTCAACGCCGGCGGACGGTGTGGCCGGCGACCCCAGCGCGCCGCCCCGACAGCGCTGGCGACTCGTCCTGGCCAGGTCGGCCGACGCGCCCCGAATCGGTGGTCGTGAGCAGGCGGATGCCTGGGAGGCGGCCGTCGAGGCGACCGGGCTGCCGCTCCACCGGCCCCCCGGCCGGGCTCGCGCGCGCGTCGCCTTCGGGGCGCCGTTGCAGCTCGGGATCGCGGCCGAGCGTGAGCTGGCCGAACTCTTCCTCGCCGAGCGAGTTCCCATCTGGCGGATGACAGAGGCCCTCTCGGGCCGGCTGCCCGAGGGCTGGAGCCTGGTCGACCTGTTCGATGTCTGGGTCGGCGGGCCGCCGCTGGCCGGGCGGGTGGTCGCCGCGGACTACCGGATCGAGCTGGAGGACGAGACCGATCCGGTGTCGATCGCCGCCGCGGCACGGGACATGCTTGAGGCGAGTGCGCTGCCGCGGGTCCGCCCGAAGGGTGGCGCTTCCGTCCCCTACGACCTGCGCCCGCTGCTCGTTGACGCGACCGCTGAGGCGTTCGCACCGCCGACGAGGCTTCGAGTGCGGACGCGGATCCATCCGGAGCTCGGAACCGGTCGGCCGGAGGAGGTGGTAGCGGCGCTCAGCGACCGGCTCGGCCGCTCGCTCGAGGTTCGTGCGATCGTCCGGGAGCGCCTGATCCTGGCCGACGAGAGGACCTGAGCCGCCGACGGCCGCTGGCGGACGTCCGGCCGGGCATCGCGCTGACCGGGCAGCCCGACCTTTCACCATTTGCCACCCTGGGTGGCGGTAGGAGCCTCATCGCCGACGGAATCACCGTTTCGGCCCCGAGCCAGCGGCTATCGCCACTGGGGGTGGCGTTTGGGCATAACGGTGCTCGCGACGATCGCTAGTGCCACCCGGGGTGGCGTCTGGGGGTTTCTGCGTGGCACGGGCCCGCTGCGGGAGTCGCCGGAGTCCAGGCTGCGTACCCGCAGCCCATCAACAGGCTGCGTACCCGCTGCCCATCAACAGGCTGCGGGGCCGCGATTGACCATTTCGTGCTCGGAGCCGTACAATATCCATTCTGCGCGCGGCCCAGCCGTGCGTGTCTCCCTGTCCGTCGACGCGGTCGCGTGCGCGGTCG
>JAUSJS010000158.1 GCA_030647575.1 Candidatus Limnocylindrales bacterium
CGAGAGGAGTCACTCCTCTGGCGCCGACCTCGATGTCCCCAGCTCCCAACTGCGCTGCGCGATCGGCCAGGCCGATCGGTGGCTGACGGCCGCCGGCTGACGGCGAGTACTCACCCACGCGTGGCCACCGCCCGCTCGAGATCGCGTCGGTGGACGACGCGGGCCACGAGGTAGCGCGCATCTGAGTCGCCGGCCTCGTCGGACTCTACCGCTCGGTACAGGACGCGGTAGTCGCCGATCCGCAGCCGATGCCATGGGGCGGATCCGGCCAACGGCTTGACATCGAGGTTAGCCTCCCCGACCGCCAGGCCCTCGAGCGCCTCGCGCAGGCGGGCCAGCGCCTCGCCTCGGCCGATGCGGCGCAGATCGCGCTCGGCGCGCCGCGACAGGACGATGCGGCTCATCGCGCCCGATCAGTCGCGATCGAGCTCGGCAAATACCTCGGTGGCCGGCCGCGCGCGTCCCTTCCGCAGGTCGGCGTCCGCGTCGCGCATCGAACGCGCGAACTCCGGCGCCCGGGCCAGCACGAAGTCCTCCAGCTCGTCGGGATCGAGCGCCACCATGGCCGTCACTGGCCGTCCATGGCGAGTAATGATCGCTGGCCGGCCGGTGCGGATCACCTCGTTGACCACCTGGCTCGGGCGCCGGCCCAGGTCGCGGATACTGATCGTCGTCATCGGTCCACGCTCGCTCATGATGTACGTATAAGTGTCGTACATGACGCGTCGAAGCGCAAGTCGTGCTCCTTGACACAGCGAATCCTAAGGCCACAGCTCGTCATTACCGTGCGAGCATCGACCGGTGAGAAGGCTCCGTCAGGTGCCGGCCGCTTGTGGAGCCAGACATCTCGCGGCCAGACGGCCGAGGAGCGCCTGGGCGGTTCGACGGGCGACGAGGTGCAGCAGGGCCCCGTCGATCACGATGCCGAGCTTGCCAAACGGCGGCGCGTACCGGCCGTCGAGGGCGAGCCGGTCGGCGTTGATCTGGAGGTGCCCCGCGAAGACCGGGAAGAGCGGCGCAAGGCCGTCCGATCGCCACGCGATCTCGACAAGGACGGAGCCGTCGACGCTTTGCGCTGAGCCGAGATCGATCAGCGCCGACTTGCGAATCGGACCCTTGCCACTTCCGTCGAGGATGGGCAGTTCGAGGTCCGTGGCAATTCGTCGGCTTTTGGGGCGGCCCAGCGGTGGATCGATCAGCCGGCCCAGCCATGATGGATCATCGAGGGCGTCGAGGGCGCAGCGGAGATCGATCTGCACGGCGCGAGCGACGCGCAGCGGGACGGTCGCCGAGTCTGGTCCGATGGACGTCACCTCAAACCCCAAAGGGAACCGAGCCTCGCCTCCGATCGCGAGCCGCGCTAGGGTCATTTGGCCCGTTGCAACCGGGCCGAAGGACCCCGGAGGGCCAGATGACCCCTCGAATGGGGACCAAAGACCCTGTCCCAGCGGACAGCGTCAGGGCCATCCTCCAACGTGGCTGAAGATGGCCCGCGACTCGTGTCGGTCACGAGGGATTCCCTGGATCGATGCGGCGATGCCTGGGACGAGGTGGCGGCAATGAAGTGGATCCTGACCCTTCTGGTCGCGGCAGCCGTGCTCGCGCTGGTCGGTGTGTCTGCACTTGCCAACCAGCGACCGGGCGACGCGGACCTGGGCTCCAAGTCGATCGAGATCGTGATGACGGAGATGCGCTTCAGCCCGAACCGGATCGACGCGCGGGCAGGACAGTCGGTGCTCGTGACCATCGTCAACCGGGGGAGCGAGCGGCACGACCTCGCGTTCCCCTCGATCACGATGCCCGATCTCCGAGGCGTGGAGACGCTGACCATGCCGGGTGAGTCGACCCGCCTCACGCTCTCGTTCGATGCGCCGGGCACCTATCCGTTCCTGTGCACCATCCCGGGCCACGCCGCGGCCGGCATGACCGGGGCGATGTTCGTGTCGCCCTAGATCCGAACGGTCACAGCAACGCCTTGGCGCGGTCGGGGCCGAGGTCCCGGAGCCAATTGTCGCCTTCGCGTCCGCAGACAAGGGTGATCCTCGGCGGGCCGACTGACGTGTGTGGCGCGGACCGACGTCTATGAGAAGGCGTCTGCTGCCTGGCGCCCCACGAGCAGGTAGGCGCGTCGACGGCCCTTGCCCTTCACTTCGATCTCGCCGCGGTCCTCGAACTCGTACTGATCGTACAGGCGCCGGTACGCCGACTCGCTGACCTGGATCCGCCCGGCCAGGCCGTGCGACTCCATGCGGCTCGCCGTGTTTACCGTGTCGCCCCACAGGTCGTAAATGAACTTGTGGCGACCGATGACCCCGGCGATTACCGGCCCGCTGTCCATGCCGATGCGGATGGCGAGGTCGAGCCCGAGCGGCTCACACAGCCTCCCGAACTCGGCTTGCATGTCGAGCGCCATCTCCGCCATCGCCTGGGCGTGGTCAAGGCGCGGTTCCGGAAGGCCCGACGCGACCATGTAGGCGTCGCCGATCGTTTTGATCTTCTCCAGGCCATGCCGCTCGGCGAGCGCGTCGAACGCACTGAAGATCTCGTCGAGCACGCCCACCACGCGCTTGGGCTCGGTCCGCTCCGTGAACAGCGTGAAGTCGACGACATCGGCGAAAAGGACCGTCACCTCGTCGTGAGCTTCGGCGATGACGCCAGGCTCGCGCTTGAGTCGCTCGGCGATCGCCCGGGGCAGGACGTTGAGCAGGAGACCCTCCGACCGGGCGAACGCTTCGTCCCGGGCCCGAACGGCGTACTGGAGCAGCACGTAGGCGGTCAGCGACACGCCCGTCACATTCAGGACGAAGAACGCGATGCGGATCACGTCCGGGATCGCCGCGGGATCCTGCGAGAGGGTCGGCTCGAGCAGGCCCGAGAGCAGCGTCAGCGCGAGGAACGCGACGAACCACGGGATCGACTCGTCGGCGGTGAAGAAGAAGAGCGTCCCGATCGCCGCCACGAGGGCCCACAGGCTCACGGCGCTCGACGCAACGTATCCACCGAGCGTCCATTGGAGCAGGAACGGGAGAAGCGTCATCATCGTCGCCTGGCTGAAGCGGAAGAAGCGGTAACTCTTCGTCCGGGCGAAGATGACCAGGCTCGTCACCGAAGCGACCTGATAGAGGAACGGGATCACCGCGGCCTGCGTGAGTCCCAGGGCCCAGTACGTCCCGACCCAGACGACCGCCAGGATGGTGACGAGGACGGCAGCGAGTGTCAGCGCCGCCTTCTGGGCGCGTGTTGCGTCAACGTCGGTCTCGGCCACCCCAAGGAATGCGAGCCGGCGGGCGATTCGAACAAGGGACGACGCGAGCCCCATCAACCCGAGTATGGCTTCTACGGGCCGCGACGGGGGTCGCGATCGTCAACACGTGTACGGGCATCACAGCTAGTCCGGCACCTGCTCCCGAGCCCGACCGGCCAGCTGAGCTCCTCTCGTCAAGGTCGAGGCGATCCCCCGCCTGGACGTGTGGTCGCGCGCCGGATGAGCCGGCTCGCCCAGCTGACGAGCCAAACGGCGGCGATGAATGTCGGCACCACCCAGCCCAGGCCGCCGGGATCGAACGGCCCGCTGCCCAGCCCGGTGACGCGCACACGTACCAGCGGAATGCCGCCGGCCAGCGCTCGCAGCCCCTCGTCC
>JAUSJS010000210.1 GCA_030647575.1 Candidatus Limnocylindrales bacterium
CCAGATCCTCGAGACGCACCTCGGCTGGGCCGCGAGCGCGCTCGGCATCCACATCGCGACGCCGGTGTTCGACGGCGCGAAGGAGGACGTGATCAAGGCGACCCTCCGCGAGGCGGGGCTGCCCGAGGGTGGTCAGATCACGCTTCGGGACGGGCGCACCGGCAAGCCCTTCGACAACGAGGTGACGGTCGGCTCGATGTACATGCTGAAGCTGCACCACCTCGTCGAGGACAAGATCCACGCCCGCTCGACCGGCCCGTACTCCCTCATCACGCAGCAGCCGCTCGGCGGCAAGGCGCAGTTCGGCGGCCAGCGCTTCGGTGAGATGGAGGTCTGGGCGCTCGAGGCGTACGGCGCCGCCTACATCCTCCAGGAGCTCCTCACGGTGAAGTCCGACGACGTCATGGGCCGCGTCCAGACCTACGAGGCGATCGTGAAGGGCGAGGACATCCAGCCGCCCGGGGTGCCGGAATCGTTCAAGGTGCTCATCAAGGAGCTCCAGTCGCTCGGCCTCTCGGTGGAGGTGCTGAACGACAACGAGGAGCAGATCCACTTCATCGACGACTCGGCGGCGTTCGCCGAGCCCAACCTCGGGATCAACATCTCGGGCCTCGAGACGGGGGAGTAGGGACGATGCTGGAAGTCAACGAGTTCAACGCGCTCCGCATCTCACTCGCTTCGCCGGACCAGATCCGCTCGTGGTCCTCCGGCGAGGTCACCAAGCCGGAGACCATCAACTACCGGACCCTGCGGCCGGAGAAGGATGGGCTCTTCGACGAGCGCATCTTCGGCCCCACGCGGGACTGGGAGTGCTACTGCGGCAAGTACAAGCGGATCCGCTACAAGGGGATCATCTGCGACAAGTGCGGCGTCGAGGTGACGCGGGCGAAGGTGCGCCGCGAGCGCATGGGCCACATCCAGCTCGCGTCGCCGGTCTCCCACATCTGGTTCTTCAAGGGCACGCCGAGCCGTCTGGGCATCCTGCTGGACATCTCGCCCCGCAACCTCGAGCGCATCCTCTACTTCGCGCTCTACGTCGTCACGCACATCGACGACCACCAGCGCGAGCGTGTCCTCGAGACGATCGAGGAGGAGGCGCAGGCGAAGATCCGCCGGCTCGAGCAGACGATCTCGGACCGGACCGGCACGATCGAGAGCCGCGTGAACTCCGAGATCATGCGCATCCGCACGGCCACCGAGCAGCGCGTCCGGCAGCAGGAGGAGCAGCTCGCCACCGACAGGGAGGCGCTCACGAGCGCCGCGGCGAAGGCGAAGGAGCAGCTCGACGAGGCGCTCGGGAAGCCGGCGCCGAAGGACATCGTCTTCAAGCCCGCCGACCTCACGCTCGCCGTGAAGGGCGCGAACGTGACGCGCTCCATGCTCACGCAGCTCCAGCGGACCCTCCAGAAGCAGCTCGACGCCCTCGTGAAGACCGGCCGCAAGGAGGAGGAGCAGACCCGGACCGACGCGGACAAGCGGGTCACCGACCTCCGCGCCCGTGCCGACCAGGACCGCTCGGTCATCTACCAGGAGATCCAGCCGGACGTCCAGGTCGTGAAGGACGAGGCGCGCTCCAAGCGCGAGGACGTCGAGTCGATCAAGTGGATGCAGAACCTCACCGAGGCGGACTACCGGATGTACACGGAGAAGTACCGCTTCTTCCGCGCGCAGATGGGCGCCGAGGCGGTCCTCGAGATCATCCGCCAGCTCGACCTCGAGAAGCTCGCGCTCCAGCTCCAGAGCGAGATGCGCTCGACGACCGGGCAGCGCCGCAAGAAGTCGATCAAGCGCCTGCGCCTGATCAAGGCGCTCCTCCGCTCGGGCGCGTCGCCGGAGTGGATGGTCCTCACGATCCTCCCGGTCATCCCGCCCGACCTGCGCCCGATGGTGCAGCTCGACGGCGGGCGGTTCGCGACGAGCGATCTCAACGACCTCTACCGCCGGGTCATCAACCGGAACAACCGCTTGAAGCGGCTGCTCGAGCTCGGCGCGCCGGAGATCATCATCCGGAACGAGAAGCGGATGCTCCAGGAGGCGGTCGATGCGCTCATGGACAACGGCCGGCGCGGGCGTGCCATCTCGGGCACCGGCAACCACAAGCTCAAGAGCCTCTCGGACATGCTCCGCGGCAAGCAGGGGCGGTTCCGGCAGAACCTCCTCGGCAAGCGCGTGGACTACTCCGGCCGGTCGGTGATCGTCGTCGGCAACGACCTCAAGCTCGGCGAGTGCGGGCTGCCGAAGAAGATGGCGCTCGAGCTGTTCAAGCCGTTCGTCATGCGCCAGCTCGTCGAGCGCGGGCTCGCCCACAACATCAAGAGCGCGAAGCGGTACGTCGAGAAGGTGAGCCCGGAGGTCTGGGACGTCCTCGAGGAGGTCATCAAGGACCACCCGGTCCTCCTCAACCGCGCCCCGACGCTCCACCGCCTCGGCATCCAGGCGTTCATGCCGAAGCTCATCGAGGGCAACGCGATCCAGATCCACCCGCTCGTCTGCGAGGCCTTCGGCGCCGACTTCGACGGCGACCAGATGGCCGTTCACGTCCCGCTCTCCGCCGCGGCCCAGGCCGAGGCGAAGCACCTCATGCTCGCGTCCCGCAACATCCTGAAGCCCGCCGACGGCCAGCCGGTCGTCACGCCACGCCAGGACATGGTGCTCGGGTGCTACTACCTCACGCTCCCGCCGGCGCCCGGCAGCACCGAGCAGGTGCGGCTCTTCGGCGACTTCGCCGAGGTGCAGTCGGCCTACGACATCGGCGTCGTGCGGTACCACACGCCGGTGCGGATCCCGCACGGGCACGAGGTCATCGAGACGACCGTCGGGCGCGTGATGTTCAACGCGGTGCTCCCCGAGGAGCTCCGCTTCGTGAACAAGACGCTCGACCGGTCGGCGATCCGCGAGCTCGTGACGCTCGTCTTCGAGCGGTTCGGGAGCGAGGTCACCGCCGAGGTCGTCGACCGCATCAAGAACGTGGGCTTCCACGCCGCCACCCAGGCGGGCATCTCCATCTCGGTGGACGACGTGACGATCCCCTCGAACAAGGCGGCGCTCCTCGCCGAGACGGAGAAGAGCATCGCCGAGGTGGACCGGCAGTTCTCGCGCGGCCTCATCACCGAGGAGGAGCGCTACACGAAGACGGTGGACTTCTGGACCGGCACGACCGAGGCCGTCATCTCGTCGATGATGAACGCGCTCGACAAGCGCGGCTCCGTCTACATGATGGCCACCTCCGGCGCCCGTGGGAACCCGCGCCAGATGGGCCAGATCGGCGGCATGCGCGGGCTCATCGCGGACCCTCAGGGCCGGATCATCGACCTGCCGATCCGCTCGAACTTCCGCGAGGGCCTCACCGTCCTCGAGTACTTCATCTCGACCCACGGTGGCCGCAAGGGCCTCGCCGACACGGCCATCCGGACCGCCGACTCCGGCTACCTCACCCGCCGCCTGGTCGACGTGGCGCAGGACGTCATCGTCCGGCTCGACGACTGTGGTGACGAGGACGGCGTCTTCGTCTCGGCCGACGAGCCCGGCTTCGTCGTGCCATTCGCGGACCGGCTCTTCGGTCGGCTCGTCGGACAGGACGTCGACGACCCCACGACCGGTGCCCGGATCGTCAGCAAGGGCGAGGACATCCCGATCGAGACCGCGCGGGCCATCGCCGCCTCGGGCGTGCGACGGGTCCGCGTCCGCTCGCCGCTCGCCTGCCACGCGAAGCACGGCATCTGCCGCGCCTGCTACGGCCGCTCGCTCGCCAGCGGCAAGCTGGTCGAGACCGGCGA
>JAUSJS010000218.1 GCA_030647575.1 Candidatus Limnocylindrales bacterium
CGACGTGATCGACCTCGGCGTGATGGTCCCCGCCGGCCGGATTCTCGAGACGGCGCGGGAGAGTGGCGCCGACCTGATCGGCCTGTCCGGGCTGATCACTCCGTCACTCGAGGAGATGCGCCACCTGGCCGGCGAGATGGAGCGCGAGGGCTTCGAGCTGCCGCTGTTGATCGGTGGGGCCACCACCTCGCGGACCCATACCGCGGTCAAGATCGAGCCGCAGTACCACGGGCCGGTGATCCATGTTCCCGACGCCTCCCGAGCCGTCGGCGTCGTTGGTGCGTTGATGGACAAGGATCGGCGAGCCGCCTACGCGGCCGGGATTCGCGGGGAATACGAGACGCTCCGGCGCGAGCGCGGCGCCCGCCAGGAGAAGATTGCGCGCCACCCGGTGGCGGGAGCCCGGCGGCGCCGCCTGGCGATCGATTGGACGGCGGTGACGCCGCCGCGCCCTTCGTTCCTCGGTGTCCGGACCATCGACGACCAGCCCCTCGACGAGCTCGTCGATCGGATCGACTGGACGCCGTTCTTCGCGACCTGGGAGCTCAACGGGCTTTACCCGGCGATCCTGTCCAATCCCGTCGTCGGGGAGGCGGCCCGGTCGCTCCATGAGGACGCCCTGGCGCTGCTCGACCGGATCGTTCGCGAGCGGCTGCTGCAGGCGCGGGCGGCGGTCGGGTTTTGGCCGGCGAACAGCGTCGGCGACGACATCGAGCTCTACACCGACGAGACGCGCCGCGGATCGGTCGGGACCATCCACACGCTCCGCCAGCAGATGGTCAAGCCGCCCGGCCGACCGAACCTGGCGCTTGCCGACTTCACCGCCCCGCGCGAAAGCGGCCTGATCGATTACGTCGGGGCCTTCGCGCTGACCGCCGGGCACCGGCTGGGCGCACTGGTGACCGCCTTCGAGGCGGCCCACGACGACTACTCGGCGATCATGGCGCGTGCCCTCGCCGACCGCCTGGCCGAGGCCTTCGCCGAGCGGCTGCATGAGGTCGTGCGCCGCGAGCTGTGGGGCTACGCGACCGACGAGGCGGCTCTGACCAACGAGGATCTCATCGCCGAGCGCTACCAGGGGATCCGGCCGGCCCCCGGCTACCCGGCCTGCCCGGATCACACGGAGAAGGGGCCGCTGTTCGATTTGCTCGAAGCGGAGAAGCGCGCGGGCATCCACCTGACCGAGTCGTTCGCGATGCTCCCGGCGTCGTCGGTCAGCGGCTACTACTTCTGGCACCCGCAGGCCGCCTACTTCGGGCTCGGCCGGATCGGCAGCGACCAGCTGGCCGACTACGCCCACCGGAAGGGCATGCCGGTCGACGTGATGGCCCGCTGGCTCTCGCCGAACCTCGCCGACGACTGATCTGGGCCAGGCGTCGCCCAGCGACGGTGGCGCTGACCCCGTGCCGCGTCGGTCTGGCCAGCGCGACTCGGAGGCAACAACAGACGTTCGAGGCGGGTCCAGCGTCGATCCTCGCGCCGATCTGTCGACCCGGGGTCGCGTCATTGGGTCCCGCAGACTGCCAGGACGTCCCAACGCCTCGAAACGCGACCGGTGGTCGCGTCGCGACACGCGCGGTGCTTCAAGAGCCGCCCGAGAACCGATCTTGCCTGCCTGTCGTATCGTGTGGCGATGCTGACGGATCGGACGCAGCGCCGCCCCCAGGCCGCCCGCCGGTTGGTCCGTGTCGGCCTCGCCTGCCTGCTCCTGCTCGGCGCCGCACCGATCCCCGCGACGGCCGCCGCCAGGGGCTACGAGCTCGATCTTGGGACCCGGGCGGACTTCGTGGCCCAGTCGAACTTCGTGCAGTGCGTCGGCGCCAGCATGCAGATGATGCTGAACATGATCCAACCGGGCGCGGACCGCTCGGCCGCGACCCAGCTCCGGCTCCAGAAGCTGGCGCGGGAGTGGAGCGGCCAGCGGCCGGACGGCCGCGAACGCCAGGGTGCAAGCGTGCGTGGCTGGGCCTCCGGGCTCAACCTCCTCGACGCCGGGCCGTATCAGCTGGTCGGCGCGACGAGCCTCGAAGAGGCCCTGCTGACGGCGGCCAAGGCGATGCGCCGGACCGGCAAGCCGGTCGGGCTCTTGATGTGGCGAGGACGGCACGCCTGGGTCATGAGCGGCTTCCGCGCGACGGGCGATCCGCTCGTCGCCGGCACGCAGGTGACGGCGGTCTTCGTCGAGGATCCGCTCTACCCGTACGGCTCCAGTGTCTGGGGACCCAGTCCAGTCCCCGGCGCGGCATTGACCCCGGAGGAACTCGGCCGGCAGTTCGTCCCGCGCCGCACCTCCTCCGCGAACCGCTGGGGCATGGCAGGGCTGAGCGGCAAATACGTCCTGGTACTCCCCTACCTGATCGACCTGCGAACGCAACGTCGAGCCTGAGCGGCGCGGTCGGAGCCTGCCGGCCAAGACACCGAAGGCCTCGAAACCGAAAGGCAGCTCGAGCCAGCCCGAATCCTGAACGGCGCCCGGCGGGGCGATCACGCCACCGGGCGCGTCTCCCGCATTCGCAGGGCGACGATGAGACCCGACCCCGCGGTCAGGGCGGCGACGACGAGGATCGACGCCGACGCACCGAACCTGTCGGCCAGCAGGCCGATGAGGATTGCGCCGGCCGCGAACCCGAAATCGCGCCAGAACCGGTAGACCCCGACGATCGAGCCGCGCTGTCGCGCCGGAGCGACATCGGCAACGACCGCGATGAGCGTGGGGTAGACCATCGCCGTGCCCAGACCCAGGGCGACGGCCGCCGCAAGCCAGGGCACGAACCCGGTCCATACCGCGATCGAGGCGATGGCCACTGCCTGGAGGACCATCCCCGCCGCGATCAGGCGCTTCCGCCCGACCCGATCCGAGAGTGCGCCGGTGGCGACCTGGGTCAGTCCCCAGGTCGCGGGGTAGGCCGCGGCGAGCAGGCCGATCTGCCCGATCGAGAGGCCGGCGGCGGCCTGGACGATCGGCAGCAGGCCCCAGGCCAGGCCGTCATTGAGGTTGTTGAAGAACCCGGCCTGCGACGCCGCGGACAGCGACGGATCGGTGAGGCTGGTTCGCCAGGCGAGGCGGCGCCAGGCGTCCGCGGGTGCCGAGCCGGACGGCCCTCCCTCGATGGCCGCGTGCCCGTGCGTTTCATGGACGAGCAGGACGGACGCACCAAGTCCCATTCCGGCGATCGCGATGCCGATGAAGAACGGTGCCGGGCGCAGTCCGGCGGACTCGGCGACCAGGCCGGTCAGGAAGGCCGTGATCCCGACCGCCACGTAGCCCGACGCTTCGTTGAGCCCCAGGGCCAGCCCGCGCCGCCGAGGGCCGGCGAGGTCGATCTTCATCAGGACGGTCGTTGACCAGGTCAGGCCCTGATTGATCCCCAGCAGCACGTTGGCCGCAACGACCCAGGCCCAATCTGGAGCAAGGATCAGCACGAAGGGAACGGGCAGTCCCACGATCCAGCCGGCCACGAGCACGGGCTTGCGACCGAAGCGGTCGGCCAGCGAGCCGGCGAGGAGATTGGTGACTGCCTTGGCAGCGCCGAAGGCCACCAGGAAGGTGAGCGCGCTGTACGTGGCCGTGAGTCCGAACGTCTCGCTGGCCATGAGCGGCACCACAGCGCGCTCCTGGCCGACCATGCCGCCGACCAGCGCGTTGACCCCGACGAGCAGCGCGAACTGGCCGGCGTTGGCCCGCAGGCCGAGGGCGAGCTCCTGGCGAGGCAGCAGAGCCACGGACCGGAGGCTATCATCCTGCCCGCGGCGTCGTTGAGACATGTGGTGATAGCGCGGTATATTCCGCGAATCTACTGATATCTTCGCCGTTCGCAGGAACAGGATATGGACATGTCGAATCCGCTGGAAGCCGCCGGAACAGGCCGGATCCGGGTCGGGCAGGCCGCCGAGATGCTCGGCGTGACGGTCGAGACGGTGCGCCGATGGGAGGCCGAAGGTCGACTCCGCCTCGAGCGATCGAGCGGCGGCCAGCGCCTGGTGCCGATCGACGAGGTGACCCGCCTGCTGGCGGAACGGCGCCGCGCCGGCGTCGAACGCCCGATCGTGGCGGGCTCGGCGCGCAACCGCTTCCCGGGCATCGTCACCCGAATCGAGCGCGACGGGGTGGCGGCGGTTGTCGAGATCGTCGCCGGCCCTCACCGGGTCGTGAGCCTCATGACCGCCGAGGCGGTGGACGAGCTGGGCCTGTCCGTCGGCGACGAGGCAATCGGGGTCGTGAAGGCCACGAATGTCATCGTCGAGATCCCCTCATCGAGGGAGTCGCGGGGGTGATTCGCCGCGCGACCGCATGCTCGATCGTGGCGCTGGTGGCGATCGCGTCCATCCTGACGGGCTGCTCGACGGCTCCGTCGGTGTCCGCCTCCACAAGGTCGGGGGTCGAAGCCGTCGAGCTGTCGGTCCTGGGGGCAGCCTCGCTCAAGGACGTCCTGACGGCGGTCAAGACGAACTACGAGAGCGCCTTCCCGGGCACGACGCTCACGCTCGCGACAGGGGCATCGTCGACGCTACGGGCCCAGATCGAGCAGGGCGCCCCGGCTGACGTCTTCCTGTCGGCCGACCGGCAGAACCTGCAGGCTCTTGCGGACGCCGGGCTGGCGGACGGCGAGGCGGTCGACTTCGCGGGCAATGCGCTGACGATCGTTGTGCCACGCGACAATCCGGCGCAGCTCGCCAGTCCGCTCGACCTCGCCAGGCCCGGCCTGAAGATCGTGGCAGCCGGCGACGAGGTCCCGATCAGCTCGTACGCCCGCCAGGTCGTGGCGAAGCTCGGCGCGCTACCCGGCTACCCCGCCGACTTCGCCGCCGCATACGCCGCGAACGTGGTCTCGAACGAGGAAAACGTCAGGGCGGTCGTGGCCAAGATCGAGCTCGGCGAGGGCGACGCGGCGATCGTCTACCGCACCGACGCCACGGCCTCGTCGAAGGTGATGGCGATCGAGCTTCCCGCCGAGGCGGCCGTGTCAGCCACCTACGCCGGGGTCGTGCTCGGGGCGTCGACGCACCCGGCAGCCGCACATGCCTTCCTGGACTGGCTGGCGGGCTCCGATGGCGCCGCGGTCCTTGCCAGGTTCGGGTTCCTGCCGCCGTCATGACCGCCACCGTCGGAGGCCGCGACCGTGGCCTGGCCGCGCTGACCGTGCCACTGGTCGTCTTCCTGGCCCTGCCGGTCGTCGCCCTGGTCGTCCGGGCGGTGTTCGGGGGAGGGCTGGAGCGCGCCCTCGCCAGCCGCGTGGTGCTCGACGCGCTGGCGCTCAGCCTGGCCACCACGGCGGTCAGCCTCGGATTGACCCTCGCCCTCGGAACACCGCTCGCCTATCTGCTGGCGCGGCGTTCGTTCCGCGGCTCGTCCGTCGTCGAGGCGATCGTCGACCTGCCGATCGTCCTGCCGCCGTCGGTCGCCGGGCTCGCATTGCTGCTGGTCCTCGGGCGCCGTGGCCTGCTGGGCGGCGCGCTGGACGTCGTCGGCATCTCGATCCCGTTCACGACCCTGGCAGTCATCCTCGCCCAGACCTTCGTCGCGGCACCGTTCTTCATCCGATCGGCCCGGGCCGGGATCGCGGCTGTCGATCGCGACGTGGAGGATGCGGCTCGGGTCGATGGGGCCGCCGAGCACCAGGTCTTCCGCTGGGTCACTGCGCCCCTGGCCGGCGCCGCCCTGGCCGCCGGGGCGGTGATGAGCTGGTCGCGCGCCCTGGGTGAGTTCGGGGCGACGATCATGTTCGCCGGCAACGTCGAAGGCCGAACCCAGACACTGCCGCTGGTGGTCTACTCCGAATTCGGTGGCGGGGACCTCGACGCGTCCATCGCGGCGGCGGCCATCCTGGTCCTCGCGGCCTTCGGGGTCCTCGTGTCGGTCCGGGTCCTGCGCTGGGGTCGCGCCCTGGACATCCGCGGCGGCTGAACGCGAGATGCAGTCGAGGGCGACGCCGCGACGAACGATCTTCCGGTCCGCGCTCGACGAGCAGTCGTTTCGCTTGGTCGAAACGATCTCGATTCAGCTTCGGAGCGACGTCCCGCCCGGCGCGGCCGAGGCTGCCGGCGCGGCCGGCCGATGCCGGTAGAACGGCACCGGCTCCGGCAAGAGCGGCGTGTTGCCCAGGATCAGGTCGGCGGCCTTCTCGGCGAGCATCATCACCGGCGCGTAGATGTTGCCGTTGGTCACGTACGGCATGGCCGAGGCGTCAACCACCCGTAGCCCGTCCAAGTCGTGGACCCGCATCGTCAGCGGATCCAGCGCGGAATCCGCCCCGACCCCCATCCGGACGGTGCACGACGGGTGGAGCGCGGTCTCCGCGTCTCGCCCGACCCAGGCCAGGATCTCCTCGTCGGTCTCGACCGCCGCTCCAGGCGAGGTCTCTCCGCCGTTGTACGGCTCGAGACCCGGCTGGTTGAGCAGGCGCCTGGCCACCCGCACCGCTTCCACCCACTCCCGGCGATCCTGCTCGGTCGAGAGGTAGTTGAAGCGCAGCGCCGGATGGACCCGCGGATCGGTCGAGGTGATGGTCACCGATCCTCGAGCGTCGGAGTACATCGGCCCGACGTGGACCTGGTAGCCATGGCCGCCCTTCGGGCCCGAACCGTCATACCGAATCGACAGCGGCAAGAAGTGGAACATCAGGTTCGGGTAGGCGACCTCGTCGTTGCTGCGGACGAACCCACCGGCCTCGAAGTGGTTGGTCGCGCCCGGCCCGCGCCGGAGGAAGAGCCATTCGGCGCCGATGAACGGGCGCCGCCACAGCTCGAGCGCCGGCTGCATCGAGACCGGCTGGAGGCACTTGTACTGGATGTAGACCTCGAGGTGGTCCTGGAGGTGGCGCCCGACGGCCGGCAGGTCGGCGACCACGCCGATCCCGAGCGCACCAAGCTCAGCGGCGGCGCCCACCCCCGACAGTTGAAGGAGTTGCGGCGAATTGATCGAACCGCCGCACAGGATGACCTCGCCGGCCTCGATCCGCTCGACGCCGGCCCGGCCCCTCGCGACCTCCACCCCGACCGCGCGCGTGCCCTCGAACACGATCCGTGTGACGAACGAACGCGTCCGCACCTTCAGGTTCCGGCGGCCCATCACCGGGTGGAGGTAGGCACCGGCCGCCGAAAGCCTCCGTCCGCGATGAATGTTCCGATCGAACGCCGCGAACCCCTCCTGGCGGTAGCCGTTGACGTCGGTCGTGAGCGGGTAGCCGGCCTGCTGGACCGATTCGAAGAAGGCACTGAACAAGGGGCCGCTCGCCGGTCCCCGCTCGAGGACGAGGGGCCCGTCGTGGCCGCGGAACGGATCGTCGGGTGCGGCCGCGAGACAGGTCTCCATCCGCTTGAAGTACGGCAGGCAGTGGGCGTAGTCCCAGGTCTTCATACCCGGGTCGGCGGCCCAGCGCTCATAATCCAGCGGGTTGCCGCGCTGGAAGATCTGGCCGTTGATGCTGGAGGAGCCGCCGAGCACCTTGCCGCGCGCGTGGTAGATCCGGCGGCCGTTCATGAATGGCTCCGGCTCCGACTCGTACTTCCAGTCATAGAACCGGCTGCCGATCGGGAACGCAAGGGCCGCCGGCATATGGATGAAGATGTCGAAGCGGTAATCGGGACGGCCCGCTTCGAGGACCAGCACGCGAGTCGCGGGATCGGCGCTCAGGCGATTGGCCAGCGCGCAGCCGGCCGAGCCGCCACCGACGATGATGAAGTCGTACCGCGCCGTCATGGGTTGCGATGCTAGCAGGAGGCCGATCCACGATGACCGATGCCGCCCTCGACTACGGATGCTTCGAAGCGCTGACGTTCGACTGCTACGGCACCTTGATCGACTGGGAGACGGGGATCCTGGCGGGCCTTCGGCCGAGCCTTGCGGCGCGCGGGATCAACCCGCCCGATGACGAGCTACTGGAGGTCTACAGCCGCGCCGAGGCGACCGCCGAGGCCGGTCCGTACCGCCGCTACCGCGAGATCCTGGCAAGCTGCCTGCGCGAGGTCTGCCGTCAGTACGGCGTCGAGCCGAGCGACGAGGCGGCCGCGGCGTTCGGGGCGTCGGTCGCCGACTGGCCGGCGTTCCCGGATTCTGGCGCGGCCCTCCGGCGGCTGAAGTCTCGGTTCCGCCTCGGGGTCATCACCAACTGCGACGACGACCTGTTCGCGGCGTCAAATCGCCGGCTTGGCGTCGAGTTCGACTGGGTCGTCACCGCCCAGGCGGTCGGCAGCTACAAGCCAGACCGGCGTAACTTCGAGGCGGCTTGCGTCTTGCTCGGGCTCCCGCGCGAGCGGATCCTGCACGTCGCCCAGAGCCTCTTCCATGACCACGTCCCGGCGAAGCAGCTCGGGCTATCGACCGTCTGGATCGACCGCCGCCACGATCGGCCCGGCTTCGGGGCGACGCCGCCGACCGCGGTCACGCCCGATTCGACGTTCCCCGACATGGCCGCGTTCGCGGCGGCGGCGACGCGGTGACGCGCGCGCCCGCTGGCTCTCCTACCTGCCGTCATCCGGCGGCCCGAGCAACGAGACTCGCTCGAGGGTCCAGCTGACGCGGTCCCCGACCGACGCCGCCGGTGGCCCGCCCTGTCGGATTCCGACGGTCCCCACCGCGCTCACGAGCCGGTAGTCCGTGTGCGTGCCGCGGAACGCGACGGACTCGACGACCGCCGCGAGCGGGCCTCCCAGGCTCGCCCAGTCCGGACGGACGAGGACCCGCACCGGGCGCGGCGAAACCCCGCCCGGGAGCGCACGCCGGCCGGAGACGGCGACGGCGACCGTCGCCCCGCCGATCGCGAGATCGGCCCGGCCGTCGCGGTATCCGAGGAGCGTGGCAGGGAGATCCGTCGCCGGCCCCGTCAGCCTCGCCGCCCACAGGTCGATCGGGGCGTCGTAGACCTCGAGGGGCGACCCCAGCTGGACGATCCGGCCGTCGCGCACGAGGGCGACACGATCGGCCAGGGCAAGCGCCTCGGAAGTGTCATGGGTCGCGTAGATCCCGGCCGCGCCGGACCGCCGGCGCTGGTCCGCCAGCTGCCCGAGCAGCCGCTCGCCAGAACGCGTTATTGAAGCGCTCGTACAGCCGACGCGCCTGCACTCGCAACCGTTCGGCTTCTTCCGGCCGAGCGAGGAGGTCGTAGATGTCCGCCATCCGGAGCTTGGCGTCGTCGTAGACATAGCCCTGGAATTCGCACAGGGCGATCGCAGAGCCCGCGAGAGAGCCGTCGGCCTCGAGGACGGCAGCGCCGGCGTCCTTTCAGCTTTGGTTGTAGTAGCCATGCCGAGAGCGGGTTCGGTACTCCTGGAATCCGTCGCCGTCACGATCTCCGTGGCCGTCGATCCACGCGAGGGCAGCCTCGACGTTTGGGCCCTAACCTAACCCCGGGAATCGCCGGGTGACCGAGCCAATGGTGGAGGTAGGACAAGACGAGGATGTAGAGGCTCGTCGCATCGTGGGTGCCGTAATACGGCTGGAACGGCAGGATCCCGAGCTGAGCGAGCTCGCCGTGGCGAATTTCGTGGGGGATCTTGTCCAGCTCCATATCCCGCTCTGGGTCGTCGCTCGTGGCCTGGAGCTGGGCGAGGCGCCGGAGCGCACCGGCCGCGAACTTCGGGTAGCCCGTTTTTCCCTGCATCGAAACGATGAGTGCGTCGCGGCCGAACAGGGTCACGAACCAGGGTACGCCCGGCGGCCTGGATGTAGACGCCTCGCCCAAACGTCGGGTCCTCGAGGCGGAGGGCGTTCTCGAGCCTCGTGATCCAGGCCCCGAGACGACTGGCGCTCCGGCTCGTCCCGCACGCGCTGCTGAACATCGCCGTGCTCCCAACCGTGTTCGATGGCCCCCCACATTCCTCACATTCACCGAGAAGCGCGACGAGCGCGCGCGTGACTTGATCCACCGCTGCATGGCCGAGGTCCCGCCCTCTCTCGCGCCCTGACTGCCGAAGGGGCGACAGCGCGTCATTCTGATGGCTCTCAGCCGGGCGATGGAACCTGGATCGTCGGGCGATCGCCTCGGACTCCCGAGACGGCGCTCGCTCGAGCCCGAACTGCGGCGACGAGGGCCCTCGTGACGGACGCGCGGGGCCGCGACACGACGTCTGCCGTTGGACCCGCTTCGACGACTCGCCCAGCGTCGAGGACGACGATGCGATCGCAGGCGGCGGCGGCAAGGGCCAGATCGTGGGTGATGTACACCAGTGACATCTGACGCCCGGTCCGGAGCCCCCGGATCAGGGCGAGGAACTCCGTTTGGCGAGAGGCGTCGAGCATCGACGTCGGTTCATCGGCGACGAGCAGATCGGGCCGGAGGGCGATCGCCCGGGCCAATGCGATGCGCTGTCGCTCGCCGCCGGAGAGCTC
>JAUSJS010000225.1 GCA_030647575.1 Candidatus Limnocylindrales bacterium
GAGCCCTCGCCGTGGGGGAGCGCGCGCGCCGGATCGCCGTCGGGCAGTGCCTTGTCGACATCGTGCAGCAGCGCGGCGGCCTCGACGAGCCGCCGGTCCACGGCCACGCCCCGGGCGTCGATCCGGGCAGCGAGCCAACCCGCGACCTCCGCCACGGCGCGCGCGTGTCGCACGAGCCAGGGTGCGGGATCCAGGGAGAGCAGGAGGGAGGCGGCCTCCACCCGCCCGGGACCGGTCAACGCCTCGATGGTACCCGACGGCCGCGGCCCGGCTCGGTCCGCCGTCGGCGTCGATTGCCTGCCAGTCCGGGGCGCCGAGGGCGGTCGCGGCCTCGCGCTCGGGGATGATGGCGGTCACCGGGACGGCACAACGGAAGACCGCGGCCGTCGCCGAGCCTGACGGCTTCGGCTTCGGTGTCGGCGGAGTCCCACGGGCGCCTTCAGTGCGCACGGTGAGCCCGTCCGGCTCGAAGCCCACCACGACGGTCCCGTCCCGATCGGTCCGCAGCACCCGAGCTCCCGCGCTGGCCAGTCGTTCGAGGGTGACCCGGGTCGGGTGCCCGTAGGGATTGCCGACACCCGCCGATGCCACCGCGATCCTGGGTCGGACCGCATCCACGAAGCCCTGGGTGGTCGCCGTACGGCTCCCATGATGGGCCACCTTGAGCAGATCCACGCGCGGCAGGCCCCCGGCGAGCAGCTCCGGGTCGATCTCCTGCTCGACGTCCCCCATCAGCAGGAACCGCCGGGTCCCGACCTGCCCTGCCAGCACCACCGACACGTTGTTGATGCCCGTGCCGCCGTCCGGAGGCTCGAACGGAACGCGGCCGCGCACCGGCCACAGCACGTGCAGACTGATCTCGTCGACGGCCAGCCGATCGCCCGCGGCGATGCCAGTTCGTACCGGGCCATCCGTACCGGACAGCCGCCGCAGCCACGCGGCATACCCGGGCCCCGGTCCGTGCATCCCCGGTTCCAGCACGCGATCCACGTGGTAGCGCTCGAGAAGCAGGGCCAGCCCGGCCACGTGGTCCTCGTGCGGGTGCGACAGGATGACCGAGTCGATCCGGCGGTCCCATGGCGGAATGCGCCGATCGAGCGCGACCAGCAGGCGATCGGGGTCTGGGCCGCCATCGATCAACAAGCGTCCGCCCCGCGAGCCCTCGACCAGGATGGCATCGCCCTGGCCGACGTCGAGGATCGTGACCCGGGCGACGCCGCTCGGTCGAGCCGCCATGACGCCACCCGCTACGACGACCGCGACGATCAGCGCCATCGTCGCGGCCCGGCGCGCGGCCCGGCCTGGGTCGTTGCTTCGAGGGCGGCTCGATCCGGCCCCCTTCGCGCCCATCGGCGGGTCGAGCGGTCGCCCGGCTGGCTTTGATCGGCTCAGGCGGCGATGGCGTCGCCACCAGGTCAGGGCCGCCAGGCCCGCGACCGACAAGCCTGCCGCCGCCGAATCGAGCGGAGGCCCGAGCGTGACGCTGGCGAAGGGCAGCCCCGCCGCGAGCTGAACGATCGCGACGAGGATCCGAAGGACGACCCAGCCGGGCGCCGCCAGCATGGCCCCGGCCACATCCGGGACGCCCGCCAGAACCGCCGCCCCGCCGACGAGGGCGATGAGCCCGACGGCCATCGCCGGGGCGACCAGCGGGACGACCGCGAGGTTGACGAGCGGCGAGAGGAGCGCCAGCCGGCCGAACGAGACGAGCACGATCGGCAACGTCGCGGCCTGGGCAGCGAGGGAGACCCCGAGGCTCTCCGCCAGCCAACGAGGAACGCGGCCCCGACCGACCGTGTCGATCCAGGCCGTCAGCGGAGTGGCCCACGCGATCAGCCCGGCCGTCGCCAGGGACGAGAGTTGGAATCCGGCATCGCCGACCAGCTTCGGGTCACTGACGAGCAGCAGGGTCACCGCCCAGCCGAGCGCTGCGGCGGCTCGACCCGCCCGTCCGCTCTCCCGCGCCAGGAGCACGATCCCGGCCATCAGTGCGGCCCGCACGACGGAGGCGGAGGCGCCGGCGAACGCCACGTACGCGACGATCGACAGGATCGTCACGAGTGACCGGCGCCGGCGCCCGAGGCGACCGGCCAAGGTCGCGATCGCCGCCGCCACGATGGCGATGTTCCAGCCGGAGATGGCCACGACGTGGCTGACCCCCGCGGTGGTGAACGCGGCCGCCAGGTCGCGGTCGACCCGGTCGCGCAGACCGATCAGGATGCCCGCCGCGAGCCCGGCTTCCGGCTCGGGCAGGACGCGCGCGAGCGCGTCGGCGGCGCCCCGGCGGAGGTCCTCGAGCCGTCGCCCCAGGCCCACCGGCGCGGGATCGACTTGGATCGTCCGTGCCGTCACGGTACCGACCGCACCGATCCGCTGCAGGTACTCCCCGTATGGCGAGTCGGGACGGGGTCGGATCGACCCGTCTATCTCGATTCGGTCCCCGGGGACGATGCCCGGATAGCGCGGCAGCGTGGCGGCAACCACGAAGGCGGGGGCCGTCCCCGGTGGCGTCCCTAGCGTGGCGGTCTGATAGCCTTCTCGAGGCGAGCCGGTGGCGAGCACGACGAGCGACCACGGACCCTCGCCCTCGGGTGGGTTCTGCATGGTTGTCGGTCCGGCGGGCAGGATGGCGAGCCGTACCGCGATCAGGCCGGCACCGAACACGACCGGCCAGACCCTGCGGACGCCTCCCCTCGGACCGAGCTCCCCGAGCACGAGCAGTGCCGCCATCGCCAGGGCGACGGCGGCCCCGAGATGGTTCGTTCCGAGCCGATCGGCGGCGACCGCAGCGGCGATGGCTCCGATCGCGAGGCGAGCGCTCCGGCCCATCTCAACGCACCGTCACGAGATCCTTGAGCTTCTCGAACGTCTTCTCGCCAAGCAGCTTCCGGGTTCGCAGGTCCTCCACCGCGGCGAACGGCTGCTCCTCGCGCGAGGTCAGGATCTTGCCCGCGGTGACCGGGCCGATCCCCGGCAGCGCCTCCAATTCCGCCGACGTCGCCCGGTTCAGATCCAGCGGTCCGCCTCCGCCCGAATCCGGGCCTGAGGCGGCGCCGGCGGCTGCAGGCTGCTGCCCGATTGCCACCTCGTCGTCTCGCGAGGGAACACGGATCTGGTCACCGTCATGGAGCGGGGCGGCCAGGTTCAGCTCTCGACTAGCCCGGCTCGCGTCCACCCGTGGGCCATAGCCGCCTGCGGCTTCCACGAGGTCGCCGACCCGCGAGCCCGGCGGCAGACGGAAGACGCCGGACCGAACGACGGCACCGACGATCTCCACGACAAGCTCCGGCGCGTCAGATCCGGCACCTGGATCCTGGCCCACGGCATCGCCCGCAACCGCCGCCGCCGACCCGAGCGGTGTCCCGCCGTCGAGCAGGACCGTTCCGCCTGCGCCCGTACCGAACGCCAGAACGAACGCCAGCACTGCCAGCAGGACGGCGCCCCCGCCGATGAGCAGCGCAGACCGAGGAATCGTGGATGGCGCCGCCGGTGGGGCAACGGATCCGGCAGTCCGCTCGGCCGAATCCTCGAGGACGCGCCAGGGCGTCGCGGTCGGGTCCACGTATCGACCTCCACGGCGGGAGGCAGGGATGCGACGCCGGAATCACGCGACGTCTCGCCACGTAGGGGGCACTTCCGACGCGGCGAGACGTCGTCCCGAACCCTAATGACGGGCTCTTAGCTGCGACTTATCCGAACGTACCTCGGTTCTCCTGGGTCGTTCGGGGCAGTACCAACGGGTCGTGTGGCGGCTTGTTCCGAGCGGCTACGGTGCGCCTCATGCAGTCGACGGGGGTCCTGCCCGGTCTCGGCTTGGTCGTGATGATCGGTCTGGGCGTCGCAACGGGCGCCGCGGTCATGACCGCCATCGAGGATGGCGGCGGCCTGACCGTACCCGTGGCCTGGGGCGGGGTGGCGATCGGTGCGGCCCTCGCGCTCGGTTGGCTGACGATCCGGCGGCTGCGGGCAATCCTCTGGGTCGCGGAGCGCCTGAGCCAGGGAGAGCTGGGAGCGACCGTGGCGAATTCCGGCAACGGACTGCTCGGCAGGCTCGAACGGTCGATCAACGCGGTTTCCGCCAAGCTGACCGAGACCCACAACGCCGCCACCACCGACCTCCTGACCCAGGTCTCGAACCGAGGCACGATCCTCTCGTGCCTGTTCACCGAGGTCGACCGCGCCGTCCGGCATGGCCGCCCGCTTTCCGTCGCATTCGTCGACCTCGACCACTTCAAGGTGATCAACGACACCCACGGACACCAGGTCGGCGACGTCGTGTTGCGCGGTGTCGCCGGGCTGTTCCAGGCCAGCCTGCGCCAGAGCGACGTCGTTGGCCGCTATGGCGGCGAGGAGTTCATGGTCGTGCTTCCCGAGACCGGGCCGGAGGAGGCGACCTTGGTGGCCGAGAAGCTTCGGCTGCTGGTCCAGCGCCATCGATTCACCGCGAGCGAAGGTCTGGCCCTCGGCGTTACGATCTCGATCGGCATCGCCGGCGGCCAGGGCAAATCCCTCCGGGCGGAGTCGCTCGTTCGCGACGCCGACCAGGCGATGTACTCGGCGAAGTCGCTCGGCAGAAACCAGACCTACGTCTTCGAGGAGCCCAACGACGACGCGCGCGTGCCGAGCGCACCGATCTCGTCCGCCGGTCGAGCGCGGGCCCTGCAGGTCGCGGCCATCGCCCGGCAGGCCACCGAGGCGGCGCTGAGCGAGATCATCGCGCCCTTGCCCCATTATCGCGGCAAGCCGTCCCAGCTCATCGCGACGGTCGGCGTGGCGATTGCCCGCGATCTCGCGCTGCCCGAGCGCGAGGTCGAGCGGATCCGGGTCGCATCCCTCCTGCACGACATCGGCAAGATCGCCGTCCCGGAGCAGATCCTCGAAAAGCCCGATGCGCTCTCCACGGCCGAGTGGGACTTCGTCAAGCAGCATCCGCGGATCGGGCAGGTCATCCTCGATGAAGCCGGCGGCCTGCTCGAGGCGGGCAAGATCATCCTCCACCACCATGAACGATTCGGCGGCCACGGATATCCTCACGGCCTCCGCGGGCGTGACATCCCGCTCGGCTCGCGGATCGTGTCGATCGCCGACGCTTACGATGCGATGATCCAGGACCGGCCCTACAAGCGCGCGATCAATCACGACGAAGCCCTCGTCGAGCTCCGCCGCCACTCTGGCACCCAGTTCGACCCCGAGCTCGTCGATATCTTCATTCGCCTGTTCGCGGAGCAGCCACCGGTCGCCGATCTCTCGCTCCTTGCGCCTCGGGCCATCGCGAGCGAACGAAGTCGGGGCACCCAACGGCGCGCGTCCGCCTAGATCGACCCCACCCGGCCTGCAGACCTGAGGTCATCGGGCGCCGTTGGTCTCGTATCCCTCGGGCTGATGACATTACAAACAGAAGCGCCGTCCCTTCGGACGGCGCTTCTGTGCACGTGTTGCGAGCTTGGCGGGCCGGCTACGGCGCCTTGATCCTGGCGATCTTCGTGATCACCGGCTGCGGCGCGCCTCCGTAGACGATCGTGACGACGACCGTGACGTCGGCCGCCTGACCGGCCGGAACCCGGATCTTGCCAAGGGCGACGAAGGACTTCCCGGCGCGGCGCAGCTGCACCGTCACGTTAACACCGCCGGTGAAGTGGGCCACAGCGGATGCGCTGAAGGTCGTCCCGCGAACGGCATGAAGGACCTTGGCCTGGACCTTGATCGTTCCGCACGGATGGCTAGGGGTGACCTTCGCGCTGAACGTGGCAACCTTCGCGGGCGTCGGGCTGGGTGTCGGGGTCGGGGTCGGCGTCGCGCCCGGAACCGGCGTGGGCGTCGGCGTGGGGGTCGGCGTGGGCGTCGGCGTCGGCGTGGGCGTCGGCGTCGGGGTCGCGCCCGGCACCGGGGTCGGCGTCGGGGTCGGTGTGGCGGCCACACAGGCGGCGCCATGCGACTTGCTGGCGTGCCCGGCGGGCGGCGTGGCGCTGACGATGCTGGCGCTGAGCAGGGTCACCATGAGGAGCGCAGCACTCCCAAGCGACAGGGTCCGCATCTTCATGGATGTCCTCCGAGTGCGTGATCGCGCCGCGGCGCTGGATGAGTCCGACAGGCGCCGTCCGTGGCGTCCTGCCTCAGGGTGTCACCCGGTAAGAACGGATCGGCGGGCCTCATGTTAGGTGCAGGCAACGCTTCCGCGGCAGAACGATGGTCCTGTTCAGACATGAAACGTTCGGCGGCGACGACCTCCGCCGAATCGCGTCGACCTGTGCGCGGCGAGCGTAGAGTCCGCCGATGGACGCCAATCGACCGCCCGTGCCCAACTCCCTGACCCCTCATGCGCACCGGAATCGCGTCTCCTGGAACGAGACCGCGGATTCATATCAGGAGCGCAACGGCCCCCTGCTCGCGGCGAGCGGCGGGATGGCCTGGGGCGTCTGGCAGATTCCGGAGGCCGAGATCCAGGTCCTGGGCGAGGTCTGCGACAGGGACATCCTCGAATTCGGCTGCGGCGCCGCCCAGTGGTCGATCGCCCTGGCGAAGGCGGGCGCTCGACCGGTAGGCCTGGATCTGTCGGATCGCCAGCTGGAGCACGCCCGGAGGCTGATGATCCAGGCGGGGGTCGACTTCCCGCTCGTCCATGCCAGCGCGGAGGCCGTTCCGCTGCCGGACGCGAGCTTCGACATCGTCTTCTGTGACCACGATCGACGATGCGAACGCACTCCGCGCGGGCGGCATCGGCCGCGTCCTCGGCTCCGCCACCAAGGCGGCGTCGCCCCTGGGCACGTTCCTGCGCAGCTTCCGCGGGGGCCACGTCCGCCAGCTCTCACGATCGATCTCGCCTCGACGATCTGCGAGACGTATGGCCTTCGGAAGGAAGGCGCCGTCCACCACGCGTACACCCACGTTCGCGGCTGTGACCTCCTCCTCGCGGTCGCCGTCAGCACCGGGCGACGTTCTCATGGCGCGTCTGCGCGAGGGTGAGGCCAACACCGCTCGGGGCGGCGCCCACTCGCTCGGCTCGCCGAGTCAGGCTCCACCTGCCCGAGCGCTGGCCGTGGGCGATCGTTCAGCGCCGCCCTCGCCCGACTCCGCGCGATCCCGCTCCTGGCCTGACCGCTTGCTGACGACCGGCGCCGCCCCGGGAGGCGGCGTCAGCTTGTCCGTCGGCCGGCTCGCGGGCCGTCCAGGGCATCGGGTCCGAGCTCCTCGGCCCGCCGTCCGCGGCCCCTCGACCGCGCAAGGGCCCCCGCGTGGCGTCACTCGCCGGTCGAACTCCGCGAATGGCCCTTCCTGAGTCGTCAGACGACGAGGTTCGGTGGATCCGCGCTTACTGCATATGCGCGGCGACCCGCGGTCTACCCTCCAGGTACCTCGGCCCGGGCGTTCGCGCGCCTGGTTCGAGCACGCTCTCCTCGAGTGCCGACGATGTCACCAGATCGTCGAGCGCAGGCCGCCGGTCCAGCGCCACTGCCCCCGATTGCGCCACGCTCCTCAAAGGGGTCCGGAGCCGGCTCGGAATGGCGAGCCGCCGCGATGAGGCGGTCCGGCGCCCCTGGGCTCGGAGGCGCCGCACCCGGTTACGCCGGCCATTCGGGACCCACCGAGGGCAGTTTGGTTGCTGAGGATCGCTACGCGCTTCCATGCCCCGGCCTTCAGGCGCGGATCCTGCTGGACATCATTTCTGGCAACTCGGTCATGTTCGGCGCGCCTGCGTTCCTTGGCATCGGGGCCATGGACCAAGTCACCGGGCTCGTCGTTCAAGAGCGACTCCCGTCGACCGCCGGTGCGAGATCAACGGCCCTGCGAATGTGACATTCGGCCCTGCGAATGTGACATTCGGCCCTGATGCAGGTCGGCACCGGGTATCAGCCTGACCTGTTGGGCTAGGCTCTTTGGCGGCCTGATGCGGCGCTCTCCTGTATTGACGGGCACGCGTATGTCGGCGATCGCCGACCTGGTGGCGCGGCCCGAACAGGATCTGGAGCGAGCCTTCAGACACATCCGGTCCGGCGAGGAGGCGTGCCCCCCGAGCATGCCCAGCAGGAGGTGATTCCACCTCAGCACCGACAACAGCACCAGCGTCCGTCATCGACTCATATCCTGACCCCAGAAGGAGATAACGCATGTCGGATAACCGAGGCGTCGTCTACAAGGCTCCCGGCACCGTCGCCGTGGAGGCCTTCCCGTACCCGAAGCTGGAGATCCCCCAGGAGGTAGCGGACTGGCTCGGCATCAGCAAGGCCGCCCCCCACGCCGCCATCCTCAAGGTCGTCTCCACCAACATCTGCGGCAGCGACCAGCACATGGTCCGCGGACGCACCACCGCACCGGTAGGCCAGAGTCTCGGCCACGAGATCACGGGCGAAATCGTCGAGGTCGGCAATGATGTCCTGTTCCTCAAGCCCGGTGACATCTGCTCGGTGCCGTTCAACATCGCCTGCGGCCGGTGCCGTATGTGCAAAGAGCGCAAGACCGGCGTGTGCCTCAACGTCAACCCGGCCCGGCCGGGAGCCGCCTACGGCTACGTCGACATGGGGGGCTGGATCGGAGGCCAGGCCGAGTACGTGTTGATCCCGTTCGCCGACTTCAACCTGCTGAAGTTCCCCGATCGCGATCAGGCTCTCGAGAAGATCCTCGACCTCACGATGCTCTCGGACATCTTCCCGACCGGTTACCACGGCGCCTACACGGCCGGGGCCACCACCGGGTCGACGGTCTACGTGGCAGGAGCCGGACCCGTCGGCCTGGCCGCCGCCCACTCGGCGCAACTGCTGGGGGCGTCCGCGGTCATCGTGGGGGATATGAAGCCCGAGCGTCTCGCCCAGGCACGGAGCTTCGGTTGTGAGACCGTCGACTTGAGCAAGGGGGGCGAACTCGGCGACGCCATCGCCGCGATCCTCGGGGAACCCGTCGTCGATGCTGCGGTCGACGCGGTGGGTTTTGAGGCTCGAGGCCACGGCGCCGGCGCCGGCGAAGCGCCGGCCACGGTGCTCAACGACGTCATGGGCATCACCCGCGCCGGGGCGGGAATCGGAATTCCCGGCCTGTACGTCACGGGTGACCCGGGCGGGGTCGACGCAGACGCCAAGATCGGCCAGCTCAAGGTCCGAATCGGGCTGGGATGGGCGCGGTCGCACCGCTTCCAGACGGGCCAGTGCCCGGTCATGTCGTACAACCGGTTGCTGATGAACCTGATCCTGGCCGACAAGGCGCACATCGCCAAGGCCGTCAATGCCACGGTGATCGCGCTCGACGCCGCACCCAGCGGCTATCAGGAGTTCGACCGCGGTGTCGCCAAGAAGTTCGTGATCGATCCGCACGGGATGATCGCGGCCTGACCAGGGTGACATTCGCCTCCGGGGGGGAGGGTTCGCCTCCCCCCCGGAGGCCTCACCTCCGCCCAGGTTCTGGTCCGCTTTGGAGCCTACGCCGTGTTCACTTTTCCAGCGGGGTCAGGACGCCACCTCGGCAGATGTGTCGAGGCGCGGGCATTTTCTGTGTCGCCCTCGAACGGGCGTGGCTTGGCTGCGTCCAACTGCGTGCAGCCTGACGAGGAGGAGAGATCATGACGGAGAAGTTCATCGCTGAGATGGTCGGGACCGCAATCCTGGTCATCCTGGGAGATGGGGTCGTCGCGAACGTCCTTCTCGCGAAGTCCAAGGCCCAGAACTCCGGCTGGATCGTGATCACCGCCGGGTTTGGTTTCGCCGTCATGCTGGGCGTCTACGTCGCCGGTGCCGTGAGCGGTGGGCACATCAACCCCGCGGTCACGCTGGGCGTCCTGCTGACCAACCCCAGTTTCGGTGTCGATACCGCCGTCTGGTACTTTGCCGGTCAATTCATCGGCGCCTTCCTCGGCGGCGTTGTTGTTTATCTGCACTTCCTGCCGCACTGGGCGGAGACCGAGAATGCCGATCTGAAGCTCGCCGCCTTCAGCACCGCCCCGGCCATCCGGAACACGGGCGCGAACCTGCTCAGCGAGATCATCGGCACGTTCGTGCTGGTGTTCGGCGTCTTCGGGATCACCGCCGGCGTGAATAACGTCGGGCCACTGGCCGCGCTCCTCATCGGGCTCCTCGTGTTCGGCATCGGCCTCTCGCTGGGCGGTACGACCGGGTTTGCGCTCAACCCTGCCCGCGACTTCGGCCCGCGCGTCGCCCACTTCATCCTGCCCATCGCCGGCAAGCGAGACTCCGACTGGTCGTACTCGTGGATCCCGGTCGTCGGCCCGCTCATCGGTGGCGCACTGGGCGCGCTTGCCTACCAGGCGCTGTTCACGAATTTCGCGCTCAAGCTCGTTTCCTGAGCCCGTCGAGCAGCAGGGGCTCGTATCGAAGGAAGATCGTCATGGCGTCAGACGGACCGAGAGAGGACGGGTCATGAAGAAGCTGATCAAGGCGCCCGACAAGGTCGTCGACGAGGCGCTCGTCGGGATGGCGGCTGCCATCCCGACCTGATCCGAGTCGAACCACCGAACGTTGTCGTTCGCCGGGATGCCCCGCCGGGCATGGTGGGCGTGATCTCGCACCAGTTCGACGACGGGGCGACGAACGATTTCAATCTGCCGTACGGCGAGTGGATCCGGCTCTTCCGCGCCAACGGCTTCGTCGTTGAGGATCTGATCGAGCCGCGGCCTGCACCGGACGCGACGAGCAGCTATCGCGACGAGCTCGAGCGCGAATGGTCGCGTCGATGGCCGGCTGAGTCGATCTGGCGATTGCGCCGGAGCTGACCGGCGCTCGACCTGCGGCCTCTGCGGGCGGTCAGCGGGTCAGGCGCTCCCAGTCGACCCAACGGGTCCCGTCCCACCACCGATGCCACAGCCCGCCATCGAGGCCGGGCGCCCAGACGTCGATGCGATCGGCGCCCCAGGAGGACGCTGCAGGATGCCCGGTCAGCGCTCCACCGAGCGTCTCCCAGTCATGCCAGCGCTGGCCGTCCCAGTAGCGATTCCAGAGCGCACCATCGGGAAAGATGGCGAAGACCTGGAGCTCGTTCACCGCCCAGGCCGTCGCGGCGGGCGCAGAGGCGAGCGTTCCGCCGAGCGACTCGGCATGGCTCCAGGCGCCATCCTCGAATCCCCGGTGGGCGAGGGAGCTGTCGGAATCGACCCAGAAGAGGTCGATCCGACCCACACCCCACGAGACTGCCGCGCACTCTTTGACCATCTGCGCCTCCCTTCGAGGCGCAGGCTACTCTGCTGGTGCCAGGGCGCGCCCGAGGTCATCGGCGACGCACGAGTCGAGCCGGCGAACGATCGAGGCCGAGCCTCGGCTGACCGACGCGAGCAGCTGCGCGGCCACGCGGCGAAGGCGTGAGGCTCGCGACGGCGCGGTTCCGATGAGGGCGGACTCGAGCCAGTGCTGCTCGGCCTCCCGCGATCGCTGGCGGGCGATGTCGAGGGCAAGCAACGAATAGAGATAGTGATTCACAGTTAGGTCTCCTCGAGGCGAGTGGCACTGACCAGCTGTGGCTGGGATCAGCGGGTGTGGTCGTCCTGATACTGTTCGCGCGAGTCCGCGCCCCAGGTGAACGAAGCCCCGCCAAGGACGGCGAGACCGATGATCATGACCAGGAACATCATCGTGGCTTCCATGTTCGGTCTCCTTCTGTGCTAACCGTTCTCTAGCTCTTACCGGTTACACTGTACCGTCTTGCGCGTAACCTGTCAACTGGTGTAGAGTGGTTATTACGATGTTTGCGAATGCCCTTTCTGACGTAAACCTGGGCCATGCCCACGGCGTCGATCTCGAGGCCGCGTTCGACTTCCTGAACACCGCGGACACCGAGAATGGTTTCCCGGTCGAAAAGCTCCCGAGCCTCGACGACGTGCTGGCCTGGTTCGTCGATCGCGGAGTCATCCATCGAGAGGGCGCCGATCGCGCCCGGGCCAGGGTGGCAACCCAGCCGGCGTCGGCCGCCAAGGACCTCGATCGGGTCCACGCCGTGCGCGACGCGTTGCGCGAGGTCGCCGAGGCGATCGCCGAGCGGCGCGCGCCCCGGGCGTCCGCGCTCAACACGGTCAACCGGGCGCTCCATGCCCGCCAGGTCATCGAGCTCGTCCCCGCGCCCGACGGCGTCAATGTCGACCATCGTCACGTCGGCGATCCGATCGATGACGCCCTGGCGCGGCTGGCCGATCCACTCGTCACCGAGCTGACCGCCGGTCACCCCCAGCGGATCAGGGTCTGCGCCAGCGATACCTGCCAGTGGATCTTCTACGACGCCTCCCGGACCAGCCGTCGGCGCTGGTGCGACATGTCGACCTGTGGCAACCGGGCCAAGGCCGCCCGGCATCGCGCTCGTGCCCGGGGCGAGGCCAAGAGCGACGACGCCGCCTCGGACGCGCCCGCCAACTGAGCCGGTCCCGGCGGATGCGGCCAGGCCGCTCGCCCGTCC
>JAUSJS010000232.1 GCA_030647575.1 Candidatus Limnocylindrales bacterium
GCGATGAAGGAGCTGCTCGACACGCTCGCGGCCTGGCAGGCCGATGAGGTTGGCATCGGGCGCGCGGTCGTGGTCCGGACCTTCGGTTCGGCGCCGCGACCCGAGGGTGCGGTCCTGGTCTATGCCGACGATGGGCGGATCGCCGGCTCGGTCAGCGGCGGCTGCGTGGAGGGCGCCGCGGCCGAGGAGATCCAGCGTGCTCGCGAGACCGGCCGCGCGCGGGTGATCCGCTACGGGATCAGCGACGAACAGGCCTGGGACGTGGGGCTGGCCTGCGGCGGCACGATCGACGTCCTCGTCGAGCCGGTCGTACCAGCCGGGGTCGTGGACGCGGCGCGGGCCTCGCAGGGAGCCGGCGGCCACGGGTCGGCCGTTGTGACGCCGCTCCCGGCCGATTCGCCGCCGGTTGGGTTCGGACCGCATCAGCCGGGCGAGGGCGCACCGCCGGAGCCCGAGCTGGTCGTGACCGACGACGGGCGTCTGCGCGGCTCGCTGGGCGCACCCGACCTGGACGCGGCGCTCACCGATGCCGCCACGGACGCGCTGCTGCGCGGCCTGTCGCGAACCGTCGAGCTCGGCGGGCGCTCGCTCTTCATCGAGGTCTTCCCGGTCCGCCCGCGGCTCGTCGTCGTGGGCGGGGTGGAGGTCGCCCGATCGCTCGTGCGCCTGGCGCGTGAGCTCGGTTACGAAACGATCGTCGTCGATGGCCGGCCCGCCTTCGCGACGCCGGAGCGGTTCCCCGAGGTGGACCGCCTGATCGTCGGCTGGCCGGACGAAGTTGCCGAGGAGATCGGTCTCGGCCCGAACGACGCCGTCGCGGTTCTGTCACACGACGTCAAGTTCGACGAGCCGGCGATCATCGAGGCGCTGCGCCGTGGATGCCGGTACGTCGGCGCCGTCGGGTCGCGCAAGACACAGGCCGACCGGCGCGCCCGGCTCCTCGAGGCGGGCGTCAGTCCGGACCGCCTGGACCAGTTGCACGGTCCGGTCGGCCTCGACCTCGGCGGTCGGGCCCCGGCCGAAACGGCGCTGGCGATCCTGGCCGAGATCGTCGCCGAGCGCTACGGCGGAAGCGGTGCGCCGATGCGACAGCGCGCGGCGGGTTGAGCGTAGGACGGCGGCCCCGGGGGCCTGCTCGGTGAGGGCTCTGGCGTCGCCTTCGAAAGCAGCCCGGCTCAGCTCGCGCCGGCCGATCCGTCCGTTGGCGCCCGGCTCGGCGTCCACTGGCTGCGCCCGCTCAGGACGCCACCGGCGATGATCAGGGCCGTGCCCGCGGTGTAGCCGAGGAACCCGAGGAAGTCGACCGGATCGAGCTCGACCTGCGTCGCGCCCAGGCTCGTCAGGTCAGCCCAATGACCAAGCACCAGGATCGCCCCGAAGACGGCGATCGCCGCTCCGACCCACGCGACCGGGACGGGAGCCTGAATCCTCGGGGCCTCCGCAACGGTCAGCGCGGCGAGCGTCAGCACGGCGAGTGGCAGGGCGGCCTGGCCCATCGTCCAGAAGCTGATCGACAGGTTGAACGCCCAGCCGAGCAGGACCAGCGCGAGGCCCAGGGCGGCGATCTTCGTCCCCTGATCGCCGCGCACGATCGCGCCACGAAGATCCGCTCCGCGCCGCGTCGCCAGGACGAGCAGCGCGACGGCCGCGATCGCCAGGGCGACCGCAAGGACCAGCCCGACGATCCCGCCGGCGTCGAGCTCATCGAGGTCGAACAGAATCTCGACCACCTTGAGCACCGCGAGGATCGCCGCAACGAGCGCGGCACCGAGCTCGACCGTCGGAAGCGGGATGGGCATGGTCCGAACGGCGGCACTTCCTCCGAACCAGGCCGCCACCGCCGTGGCAGCGCTCGCGGCCAGCACGATGAGCGCGAACTGGGCCGAGTCCCAGACGCCCAGCGGCAGGCCGACCAGGGTGATCGTGAACGCGGCCACCGATGCCGCAGCCAGCAGCTGCGCGGATCGATCGAGCTTCGACCAGGCGGCCGTCAGGTCGACGGACAATGCCGCCGCCGTGGATCCTCCGCGCTCCGTCGACGGCGGTTGCGAAGTCGGCAGGACGGGATCGGTCACCTCGGGTGGCGTGGCAGGATCGGGCAGGGCGCCATCGTCATGCATGGATCGTCGTTCCCTCTCGCCGCGGCCAGCCGATCCGGACGCTGATCGTGCCGGGTCGCTCGAGGAAGGCTACTCCGGAGAGCCGGTGGGTGGGAAGATGCGTCCCATGGGAGACCACATCGTGGCGCTCGTCCTCGCGGCGGGTACCGGCTCGCGCTTCGGGGGCGGCAAGCTGCTGGCCTCGCTCCGTGGCAAGCCATTGCTGCAGCACGTCCTCGATCAGGTGGCCGAAGCGGGGGTGGACGAGGCGGTCGTCGTGCTGGGTCGCGACGCGGACCTGGTGGAGAACGCGATCGCCTGGCGTGCCGAGCGGCGGGTGCGCAACCCGGAGCCGGAACGTGGGCTCGCGAGCTCGCTGCAGGTTGCCATGGCGTCGCTGGATCCGACCGTCGACACTGTCCTGATCCTGCTCGGCGACCAGCCGCTCGTCGCCGTCGGGACGATCCGTGCGCTGCTGGACGCGCCGATCGACCCGACCCGGCCGATCGTGGTGCCTGCTTACGTCATTGGCGGCGGCCGTAACCCGGTGCTGCTCCGGCGTGCCGCCTTCGAGCTGACGCATGAAGCAAGGGGTGATCGCGGGCTGGGGCCGGTGCTGGCGGCGCACTCGGAGCTCGTCGCGGACGTGCCGGCCGCCGGCGGCAACCCGGATGTCGACACGCCCGAGGACCTGGTCCGCGTCGTCGAGGCCGGCTGGGCGGCCTGCGTGCAAGCCAACCGGGAGCAGGTCGACCGGATCCGCGAGGTACCTGACGGGGCGGACTTCTACGCGCCGGTGCAGTCCCTGTTCCGGGCGGATCCGACACGCACGGACGATCCGGTTCTGCATGTATTGCTCGACCTGATCCGACCGGGCGAGACATGGCTAGACGTCGGGGCCGGGGCGGGCCGCTTCGCGCTGCCGATCGCCCGAGCACTGGATCCGTCCGGGGGCTCCGTGGTCGCCCTGGATGCGTCGGCGTCGATGCTCGAGGGCCTGCGCGATATTGCCTACGACTACGCGATCGAGAACATCCGGACCGTGGAAGCGCGCTGGCCACCCGCCGATCCCTCCGCCCTCGAGTCGGACGTGGCGCTCATCGCCCATGTCGGCTACGACATCGATACGATCGGCGCCTTCGTCGATGGCCTGGAGGCGGCGGCCCGCCGCCTGTGCGTCGCCGTCCTGATGGACCGCGTGCCGGCCTCCGCGGCGGATCCGTTCTGGCCGCTCGTCCATCTGGAGTCGCGCCTGGCGCTGCCGGCGCTGCCGGACTTCGTGGAGCTGCTGCGTGCTCGTGGCCGCGATCCGTCGGTCGCCAGGGTGGTCACCGAACCGCGCCGTTTCGAATCTCGTGACGCATTGGAGGGATTCGTGCGGCGGCAGCTCTGGATCGATCCCTCCGGCCCCAAGGAGGCACGGCTCCAA
>JAUSJS010000251.1 GCA_030647575.1 Candidatus Limnocylindrales bacterium
CTACCTGCAGCCTCGGGCTGCTCCCAGCCGAGTGGCGAACCTGGGCCGTGCAAGGATCCCATGCCCGCCGATTTGCGGTGAACCGCGATGAAATCGCCTTCCCGCCGGTAATAGAACAGCCACCATTCGGCCCAAATCGCGACGAGGCTCAAGGCCACCAGCCAGCGCCACAGATCCCACGGCTCGTCCTGAAGCGCTTCCGGCTCCACGGCAGCCGACTCCTGCGCGGTGGGCTTCCACACCTGCGCGGGCAGCGCCGGAGTGTTCACGGGGACCAGGCGCTCGCCGTTCTCGGCGATCACGCGATACACACCCGTCTGCAGGGCGAGCAGGTGCAGGTCCTGCCCCTTGCGGGCAAACAGCACGGCCAAGTTCGACGGAGCGATCACCCGCGGGGCGGGACCCGGCAGGTCCACCTGGCCGGCGTCCACCGACTCGGCGGCGTCCTGGACCGAATGCGTCATCCACTCCACGGCGCCCGCCATGAGCAGCGGGAAAGCCGACTGCTGCGGGAAATTCGAGGCCCGCGGGTCGAAGCCGATGATGAGCGACTTGCTGCCGCCCTGGTCGCGCGCCACGATGAGCGGTGCTTCGGGAGACCTGGCGACGGAGGCGAGCACGGTGTCGTCCGGCTGGAGCTGGATCGTGGCCGGATTGCGGACGCTCACATCGCGCGTGCGGACCCACTGGGTCACCGGATGCCGGCTGTTCCACAGTGCCACGCGAACGGCAGGAGACGAGGGGACGGACGGCCCGCTGACGAACCAGATGGAGTTGGGCTCGGGCCGGGCCGGCGGGGACACGCCTTCGTGGATCGTGATATCGGCCTGGGGCGCCGGCGTGACGCCCGGTCGCACAAACGCGGTCTTGATATAGGGATCGTTGCCGAGCACGGCGCGCAGCTCGTTCATGGCCGCAGGACGAGCCGTGATCACGTTCACCCGCACCAGCCGGAATGCCGGGACGAAAACGGCTGCGCGATTGTCCACGTCCAGCGCATCGGGCGGGCCGATTTCGGCCTCGAGCAATCCGGCCTGCCGAACGATGAGGTCGTCACGCACTCCCGTTGCCTCGCCAGGAGCCAATGTGACAGGCCGCCGTTCGAGCGGCCGGCCGTTCATCGAAAGCGTCAGCACCAGGTTCGTCGCCGTCCGCCCGTAATTCCTCAGCTTCGTGAGCACGTGCCATCGATCGGGCTTCGCCCAGTCGCGCTGCAGGGTGATGCCGGTGATACCGCGATTCTGGACGGGCGCTGCTCCCCCTACCAGCCGGAGCAGAAACTGCGGCCGGCCCCCGCGGCGGTCCGGCGTCTGCAGACTCTTGCGGATGTCGTCGACCCGGGCGGCCTGCTGTCGGTCGAGCATACCGGGGCCGACGTACACGATCAGCCCGAGGCGCGATCCGGAGAGCGCGGCTTTGGCCATCTCCAGCGCGCGCGGCACGTCGGCAATGGCGCTCGACGCGGGAAGGTTCGCGATCGCGCGGCGCAGGGCCGGGCGGTCGGTCGTGAACGGGAGCACCGGCGTGACGTCGGCGTCGGTGCGCAGCAGCAGCACGCGGTCGCGAGCGGGCAACGCGTTCAGAAGGCGCGTGGCCTCCTGACGCTCCTGTTCAATCCAGGACGACTCGCCCGCGCGCCGCACCTGCGACCACACCGACGTGTCCACCACGATGACGACGCTGCGGCTCTCGAACGGGTCGCCGAGGCGGGGATCGGCGAGCGCCATGATCACCAGCAGGAGAAACAGCAATTGCGCGAGAAAAGCCCACGGCTCGCGCAGCCGGCGGCGCGGTTCCGGAATCGAGTGGCCGTTGACCCAGAAGCGAAGCGTCGACACGCGCCGGCGCACGGCCTGCCGTGAATGCAGGTAGAGCCACAGCGCCAGCGCCCCGGCGGCCAACCAGAGCCCCGCCGCCTGAAGGAGGGTCAGCGCGGCCCAGCTCACGACACGACCCGGTTGGTTCGCAGGGCCCGAAACACGAAATCCTGGTAGGCGATGCTCGTCGCCGCCCGCGCATATCGTCCGCCGTAACGCAGGGCCAGGCGCTCCAGGCGATCCGTGGATTCCAGAAAGGCGCGTTCGTAGAGCGCGGCGCTCTCCGCAGAGCACTCCACGAGGCGGTGCTCGCCGGTTTCCGCGTCTTCCAGGGCGAGCTCGCCGAAGGCCGTGGGCCGCTGCTCTTCCGCGCTGTGCACCTGCAGGAGCACGAAATCATGGCCGGCGGAGCGAAGCATCTCGACCGCCCGGGTGCAGCCTTCCTCATCGAGAAAATCGGAGATGAGAATGACCATCCCCGGATTTGGAAACCGCTCCAGGAACTGCTTGACCGATCGGATGAGCTCGGTGCCGCCTTCGCACGACAAGGTGCTCAGATACCGGAGCACGGGATAAAAACGATTGCGTCCGCCCGAGACGACCAGCGGCTTGCCCAGGCGCTCGGCAAACGGCAGGATCACGGCGGTGTCCAGGCGGAGCAGGGCCAGATACGCGAAGGTCGCCGCGAGCCGCTGCGCGTAGGCGAACTTCGAGTCGGCCGTTTCTTCGCAGTCCATCGACAGGCTGCAGTCGAGCAGAATGCGGACCGCGATGTTCTGCTCGGCTGCGTAGACCTTCAGGAACAGTTTTCCCAGCCGGAGAAACGCATTCCAATCGAGCGACCGCGCGTCCTCGCCGGAGCTGTATCCGCGGTAGTCGGCGAACTCGAGCCCCGGCCCGCGGTTGCGGGACCGGCGGTCGGCGCCCAAACTGCCCGCCAGGTCGTCGCTGCACAGGAGCGCGACCTGTTCGAGCGTGTTCAGGAACTCACGATCGAGCAGCAGCGGGGAAGCCATATTCGGTCGAGCAGCAGGCGGCTCAGCGCTTCGTCGCCGTTCTGGCGATCTCTTCCAGTAGATCGTCGGGCGTGCGGCTGTCCGCCTGGGCCTCGAAGTTCAGGAGGATGCGATGGCGCAACGCCGGCAGGAGCAGCGCCCGGATGTCGTCCTGGCTGACGTTGAACCGTCCGTCCAGAAGGGCGCGGACCTTGCCGCCGAGGATGAGGGCCTGGGCGCCTCGCGGCGAGCTGCCGTATCGAATGTACTTCTTCGACAAGCCGCCGTCCGAGTTCTCGGGGTGGGTGGCCAGCACCAGTTGCACCGCGTACTCGCGGACGTGCGGCGCCAGTGGAACCATGCGCACGATATGGCGCATCTCCAGGAGCTCTTCCCGACTCAGCACGTGCTGGATAGACCCGCTCTCCTCCT
>JAUSJS010000261.1 GCA_030647575.1 Candidatus Limnocylindrales bacterium
GAGCTTATGGATCGTCTCGACCATGTGCACCGGGATCCGGATCGTGCGGGCCTGGTCGGCGATCGCTCGCGTGATCGCCTGACGGATCCACCACGTCGCGTATGTGGAGAACTTGTAGCCCTTGCGGTAGTCGAACTTCTCCACCGCGCGGATGAGGCCGATGTTCCCCTCCTGGATGAGGTCGAGGAAGCCCATGCCGCGGCCGATGTACTTCTTGGCGATCGACACGACGAGGCGAAGGTTCGCCTCGGTCAGGCTGTGCCGTGCCTCGTCGCCCTTGTCGATGAGCTCGTTGGCGAGCCGGCGCAGTCCCCGCTGGTCGTCGGCCTCCTGCATGACGAGCGTAGCGAGCCCGCCGACGAGGACGGTGCGCATCTCCTGGCCGAGCATGACCAGCTCGCCGAGGCGCTCCGCGCCCTCTGCCGGGCCGTGGATCTTGGCGTACGCGGGGAGGATGCGGAAGACGAGGCGTTCGGGATCGCGCTTCGCGGCGTCGACGATCGCGACGAGCTCCTCGATGAGGACGCGCGCCTCGGTCGAGATCTCCTTCGAGTTGCCCTCGGCCTTCAGCGCGTCGCGGAGCTTGAGGAGCCGGTTCGACAGGCGCTTCAGCTCCTTCGCGATGTCGTCGTCCTTGAGCGCGAAGTGGAGGGCCTTGCCGGTGAAGCGGTTCGCCTCGTCGACGAACTCCTTCGTCCGACCGACCTTCATCCGCTTCTTCGTCTCGACGCCCAGCTCGTACAGATGGACCACCGAGAGGGCCGGGGACTCAAGCGCCATCTCGCCCAGCTCGATCGACTTGGCGAGGTTGACCTCCTCCTCGGCGGTGAGCAGCGGGACCTTCCCGATCTCCTTGAGGTACATGCGGACCGGGTCGTCGACGCTGATGAGGTCGCTCGCGAGGACCGCCGAGATGCTGTCCTCGCGCTGGAGCTCCTCGGTCTCCTCCTCTTCCTCCTTGACCTGGGACCAGTTCGGGCCCCGCTCGGCCTCGAGGATCTCGACGTTGTTGTCGTCGAGCGTGATGAGGAGCTCCTCGATCTCGGCCGGGTCGGCGTCGGGGATCGCCTTCGCGATGTCCTCCTGCGTGACGTAGCCCTGCTGCCGTCCGCGCGCGAGGAGGCGCTCGGCGTGCTCGCGGTGCTCGGGGTGGATCGCGGACCCGCCGGCCGGGACGTCCTTCCCCTTGGCGATGGTCTTCGCTGCGCTCTTCAAGGTCGTGGCGCTCTTCATTCGTCCTCTTCTCGCTCCTCGGCACGGAGCACGGTGTGGCGCTCGCGGCTCCGCATGAGCTCCTCGAGCTCGGCGCCGAGCCGCGCCACCTCGCCACCCGCGTCGCCCACGTCGCCCACGTCGTCCACGCCGCCCGCGTCGCCGCCCGAGGCCCGCGCGAGCGCCGCTCGCGTTTCGCCCAGCCGCCGACGCAGGCCTCGCTCCCGCAGGCGAAGCGCGGCGAGCTCGATCACGCGACCAGGATCCGCCTCCGTCGCCGGCTCCGGCGTCTGTGCGCCGAGCGCCGCCACGCGGGCGGCGAGTGGGGCCGGGAACTCGGAGATCGGACGCCCCGAGCGGAGCAGCTCGAAGATCGCCCGCAGCTCGGGATCGGCCAGGTCGTCGGGAGCGAGATCGACACGCGCGGCAGCCTCCGGGAACTGCACCAATTGTGCCATGAGGTAACGCTCGAGGTAGGACGCTTGTTCCATTCCGGGACCTTGGACGGGTGGCGGACCGCCGCCGGCCGCCTGAGCGGCAGCGGCGCTGCGTTCGAGCGTCCCGCGAGCGGCTTGCTCGGTGCTGCGCTCGAGCGTCCCGCGGGCGGCCGTGGCCTGGCGCCGGAGGGTTTCCTGGTCCAGCCCGGTGTGGCGCGAGAGGGTCCCTAGGTAGAGCTCGCGGGTGAGCTGGTCCGGCTCGTCGGCGAGCAGCGGGAGGGTCTCCGCGAGGAAGCGGCGGCGCCCGTCCGGCCCGCCCAGATCGAAGCGGCCGGCGACCTTCTCGATGACGAACTCGAGCAGCGGACGGGCGCCCTCGGCGTTGTCCGGCCCGTTCGGCTGCAGGAGGCGCCGGAGGCGATCGGGGTCCGTCCGCGCGAGCTGGTCCGGGTCCAGGCCGTCCGGCAGCGCCGCGACGTACAGGCGGACCTCACGAGTCGTGCTGACCCCTCCGGCCCGGTTGGCGAGCGTAGCGGCGAAGTGCTGCATGAGGTGGACAAGGTCGCGACCGCGCTTCTCGGCCGAGGCGGTGCCCGCGGCGTCACCGTCGAAGGCAACGATCGCGCGCTCGATCTTGAGCTGACGGAGGATCCCGTACTGGTCCTCGGTCAGGGCGGTTCCCATCGAGGCGACGACGTTGTCGAAGCCGGCCTGGTGGCACGAGATCGCGTCGAGCTGGCCTTCGACGATGACTGCCTCACTCCTCCGGCGCATCGACGGCAGCGCCACGTCGAGCGCGAAGAGGAGCCCGCTCTTCGTGAAGAGCGGGGTCTGCGGCGAGTTCACGTACTTCCCCGGCTGGTCGGCGCGCATCGCGCGGCCCGCGAACGCAACGATGCGGCCCTTCCGGTCGCGGAGCGGGATCATGATCCGGTCGCGGAAGCGGTCGATCTGGCCGCGCTCGTTCCGCACGACGAGCCCGCTCGTCACCGCCTCGTCCTCCGAGAAGCCCTTCTTCCGCAGGTAGCCGAGGAGCCCGTCGCGGAGCTCCGGCGCGTAGCCGAGCCCGAACTTCTCGACCGTCGGGGCGGTGATCCCCCGCCCGGCCAGGTAGGCGGCGGCCGCGTGGCCGGCCTCGGTGCCGCGGTAGGCCTGACGGAAGTAGAAGTGCGCGGTGTCGTGGACGGCGAGGAGGCGCTTGTCGCCCTCGCGCTCCTCCGGCGCACGGCGCGTCAGCTCGACCCCGGCGCGCTCGGCGAGCACGCGGAGCGCCTCGGCCGGCTCGAGGCCGTCCAGCTTCTCGAGCCAGGTGAAGACGTCGCCGCCTTCACCACAGTTACAGACGGCGCCGGACATCGTGAGGTAGGTGTGTTCTTGATCGATGGTCAAGTTGTAGACGGGCCCGTCGTACGTGACGCTATCCACTTTGCGAACGCGGACCGGAACGGTGTCCCACGGCGGTCGCTCTCCACTTCCCCAGCGCTGCTGAGCATCGGCGGTCACCGTGATGGTCCAGTGCATCCGACCGTCGAGGTTTCGGTACTCCGTGACCGAGGGCACGACACCGTTGCGGATGAGCAGATCGCGGACATCATCGATGAGCGTCGGCGACGCGAGGTTGATCCTCCACGACGGCTGCGCGACGAATCCGTAGCGGGCAACGTGGCCGCCTCGACCGATGCTTCCGTCACCAAGAAGAAGAGCGTGGAACAGCGCCCACTGTTGCTGCGCAGTCCAGGACCACACAAAGCTCGGGAGCCGCTTGTTCGCCGCTCCGTTGCCACACTGCTGCTTCAGCCACCGCGCGAGCAGCGCATGGCAGAACCACAGCGCGATGCACGATCCAAGATGCTCGATCCGCAGCCGTTCCGCGAAAAGGAGCTGCGTGAGCTCGCGGAGGCGGTCCGCGATACCAGATTCGTCTCCGCCGAGGCTGAACCGCACCGTCCTGTCATTACTGACGCTCCCCTCCGCCAGATACCAGCCAAGCCACTCGGCGAAGAGCGCAACATCGACTCCTCGTGGAAGCGGCTTGGGGCGGATCCCCCTCGTCCCGAACCACGACGGGAGCGCCGACCAATCCAGGGTGCTGCGCGTTCTCTGGATGAACGGGTAGATCAAGTAGTTCTGTGGACGGATCGCGCCCGCCTCGACCTGCACCGGCCGCCTGCTTTTCGGCAGAAGCACGGGAACTCGGTGGTTCGGCGTTAGCAGGATGGGGATCTTGAAGGGCGAGCACGTGAGCTTGACGAGGTCACCCGCGAACGAGTGCTCGTGTGCAAGGAGCACCGGATGTAGGCGACCATCGGCCGCGTAAACAGCATCGCCCGCACGGATCTCTTCGATGGGACGGGGTCCGTCAGCGCTCTTGATCAACGATCCCGGTGGTAGACAACCAAAACACTTGTAGGTGCGCCGATCGGGATCGACGGTGAACGATGGCGTCTTCTCGTTGTGGAACGGGCAGAGGCCCTTATAGGCGCGCCCCGCCTTGCGCAGTGGCACCCGCTCGCCGATGAGCTGGACGATGTCGATCCGCTCCTTGACGAGGTCGAAGTCGCCAGGCGTTAGGGCACCTCGAATCGGCGCCGGCCGTGACCGCCGCCGGTCATGACCGCGGCTATCGCCTTCCCCAGGCTGCCGGAAGGAAGACGCTCTCGTACGTGTCGAGCGCGTACCCGTCGGTCATCCCGGCGACATAGTCGGCCACCGCGCGCTT
>JAUSJS010000262.1 GCA_030647575.1 Candidatus Limnocylindrales bacterium
CAGCTGGCGATCTACCTGCAGACCGTCCGCGGACTCGATGCACTCGCTGCTGCGCTGGTCCTGACGCCCTGGCCGTTAGCCGCCGCCGTGCTCTTCCCGCGCGCCGGTCGGATCGTGACCCGGATCGGACCGGAGCGGACAATGGTCGGGAGCCTTGTCGTGTCGACCGCCGCGGCGGCGCTGATGATCGCGTTCGACCGGAACACGCCGTTGCCCATCGTTTCTCTTGTCGCTGCCCTCGGCGGCGTCCCGCTCGCGCTTGGCGTCGTCGCCAGTACGACCTGCGCGTTGGCGGAGTTCCCGGCGCACGAGGCCGGCATCGCGTCGGGGGTCTTCAACAGCCTGCGCCAGGTCGGCTCCTCGCTCGGCGTGGCCGTGCCTGCGGCCGCATTCGATCTCGCGCTCGCCGGCGCCCTCGGTGGCGGCGACGTCCTGGCCGGATCGACCTTGGCATTCGCCAGCCGCGCGATCGCGTTCGGCCTGGTCCTCGCGCTCGTCGCGGCGATCCTGCCTCGAGGCCACGCCGTTGCCATGCCCGAGCCGGCGTGACCGTTTCGGGAGCCTGACGGCGATGCCCGGGCGGTCCCGCTTCGCGCACCTGACCCGGTCCCGCGACAGGCGGCGGACGCGCGGCGGTTCGCGGCGCGGACCCCCTGCTACCATCGCGCTCCCATGAGTGATCGACCGCGTTACTACCTGACGACGGCGATCGCCTACGCGAACAGCAAGCCGGGCCTGCACACGCTTTACGAGGTGATCGGCGCCGACGTCATCGCTCGCTGGCATCGGATGCGCGGCGACGACACGCGCTTCCTGACCGGGACCGACGAGCACTCGATCAACATCGCCCAGAGCGCGCTCGACGAGGGTCGCTCGCCGCGGGCATTCGTCGACGAGAAGGTCGGATACTTCAAGGAAGCCGAGGGCGCGCTGGCGATCAGCCCGGACCGGTTCATCCGGACGACGGACCCGGACCACGTCCGGTCGGCTCAGGAGATGGTTCGGCGCGCGCACGCCAACGGCGACATCTACCTGGGCACGTACGAGGGCTGGTACTGCCCCAACGAGGGCTTCCGGAACGCGACCGACGTGGTCGAGACGGCGCGCGGCATGATCTGTCCGAACCATCCTGAGGTCCCGCTCCAGTGGTTGACCGAGCGCAACTGGTTCTTCCGCCTGTCCGCCTACCAGGAGCGGCTCGAGCGCCACTACGCCGAGCATCCGGACTTCGTCCAGCCCGACTACCGGCGCAACGAGATGCTCGGCTTCATCCGGAACGGCCTCGAGGACTTCTCAATCAGTCGCGAGCGGACGCCGGGCGACTGGGGCATCCCGTTCCCGATCGCCGAGAACGGCGAGACGGCGCAGCGCGAAGACGGCAGCTGGGACCCGGAGGCCGGCAAGATCTACGTCTGGTTCGATGCCTTGATCAACTACATCACCGGTGCGGGCTTCCCGGACGACCTGGCAGCATTTGCGCGTTGGTGGCCGGCCGACCTGCACGTCATCGGCAAGGACATCGCCCGTTTTCACACGGTCTTCTGGCCGGCGATGCTCTGGAGCGCCGGGCTGGAGGCGCCGCGCAAGGTGTGGGTCCATGGCTGGCTCCTGGCCGCCGGGGGCGAGCGGATGAGCAAGAGCCGCGGCAACTTCTACGACCCGAACGACTTTGTCGCGGCCTTCGGGTCGGACGGTGCACGCTACGTCGCCCTGCGCGAGGTGCCGTTCGATCGGGACGCGGAGGTCAGCTGGGACTCGTTCATCCGGCGCTACAACGCCGATCTCGCCAACGACTTCGGCAACCTGCTGAACCGGACGGTGTCGATGACCAACCGCTACCTGGACGGCGAGCGACCGGGGCCAGGACATGGCGGCTCGCTCCTCGTCGCCTGGACGCACGTCTTGCCGGCCTACCAGGCAGCCATCGACGGGTGTCTTCTCAACGAGGCGCTCACCGCGCTCTGGGGCCTTGTCGCGGTCGCCAACCGCCTCGTGGACGCCGAGAAGCCCTGGGAGCTGGCCAAGGCCGCGAAGTCCGGCGACGCGGCGGCGACCCAGCGGCTGCGCGACGTCCTTGGCGACCTGCTCGAAGCCTGCCGGTTGGTCGGGTTGGCCGTCGCGCCGTTCATGCCGGGCGCGGCCCCACGCGTCCTCGCCCAGCTCGGCTATGCCTACCCGTACCGGGCGGACGGCAACGGCGGCCCTTCCGTCCTCGACGAGCTCGCCTGGGGTGCCCATTCGGCCGAGTCGGGCCGGGTGACGGCGCCGGAGCCGCTCTTCCCCCGCCTCGAGGCGGATCCCGAAGCTGTCGAACGCGCCGCAACCCGTTCGTCGCAAGGGTAGCGCCACCGCTGCTCGGGCGGTCGCTCTGGCGTAGCAACCATGCAGGGACTGCAATGGCCGATCGTCCATCGGCTGGTGGCTCCCTCCGGCCGCCCGGGCGCAAGGACGAGCGTGACGGACCGACGCCGATGGCACACTTCGTCCGCGCCGCCTTCCCTTCCGGCCATATCAGTCCACCGATGACTGTTCCGCGGCATTGGGGCCGGACTGCTCGCGCTGCGCGCACAACCTGACCATCCCGCGCGGAAGGGCGGACTCGGTTTCGCGCCAGCTGGCCACCCCCCGGTTACCATCCGACGGTGCGCCTCATCGACAGCCACTGCCATCTGAACGCCGACCGATTCGATGGCGACGTCGACCTGGTTGTCGGGGGCGCCCGCCTGGCCGGGGTCGAGCGAATCCTGGTCCCCGGCTGGAATGTCGCCTCCAGCGAGCGCGCCCTTCGGCTGGCCGATCGATTCGACTGGCTCGACGTCGCGGTCGGCGTTCATCCGCATGACGCGGACAAGGTCGACGACTCGGGATGGACGCGGATTGCAGGCTGGGCGGCCGACCCACGGGTGGTCGCCGTCGGCGAGACCGGCCTGGACTATGACCGGGTCTTCAGCCCGATCCCGGACCAGCTGATCAACTTGCGGCGCAACCTGGCCCTCGCACTCGAGATCGGCAAGCCGGCCATCCTCCATTGCCGATCCGCCGATGGGCGGCGCGATGCCCAGGACGCCCTGGTCGAGGAGCTGCGCGCCGCCGGGATCGGAAACGCCGCCTGGTCGGCCGCATTTGGCGAACGGCCGCCCGCGATCATCCATTCCTACGCCGGGCCGCTCGACTATGCCCGGACCGTGATCGACCTGCGACTGGCCGTCAGCTTCTCGGGCCTCGTGTTTCGTGCAGGAGAGGAGGTCTCGGCAGAGGTAGCCGCGCTCGTCCCGGAAGATCGCCTGCTGATCGAGTCCGATTCACCATTCCTCCCGCCGCCCGGCGCGCCGCGCAAGCGGAACGAGCCGGAATGGGTGGCTGTGACAGCGCGCTGGCTGGCCGAGCATCGCAGGACCACCCCGGACGCCCTTGGGCCCGTTCTGGTGGACGCTTACGATCGCACCCTTCCCCGCACCGACCGGATCGCCTGATCGTGCGTGCGCGGCCAGCGCGCGCGGGCTGCCGGGCTGTTGGAAGCCTTCCTTTTACTGACTCAGACCCCCGACGGGCCGACCCCGGCTCGCCCGCAGCCGACCCCGGCTCGCCCGCAGCCGACCGATCCGTTCCCCGCAGGAACGGAATCTCCACAGATCAGCATGGTCACGAGCCCAGACTGCGGTTCCGTGCAAGCTGGCTACCCCTTCACGAGGCGTTCATCGCGAAACCGTGCCTCACAGGAACGGGCCGAGCCTCCGGGGGCAGACCGACGCATCCGCTGCAGGCAGCAGGTCCAGGGCCGTGCAGCAGGTCCATGGCCGTGCCGGAGCCCGCCGGCCATGGCCCGGGGGACGTAGCATGGCCTGGTGTCGACACGCGCGGTGGAATGGGACTCATCTCGCGCACGGGCCAGTGGCACAGTCAGACGTGGGGATGTGCCACGCGCGTGTGCCCGGGTTGACAGGCGGGACCCGGGTTCGCTAGTCTCCGCTTAGCACTCACACCCCGAGAGTGCTAAGCATCGCGAATCGCCGAGTCCGACGGGCGCCGGGATCACCGGCTGG
>JAUSJS010000263.1 GCA_030647575.1 Candidatus Limnocylindrales bacterium
TGACGAACAGGATGGTCTTGGCCAGCTCTTCCTGGAGGCGCAGGAACTCGTTCTGGAGACGGTCCCGGACGATCGGATCGACCGCCCCGAACGGCTCGTCCATGAGCATGACCGGCGGGTCAGCGGCAAGTGCTCGCGCGACGCCGACGCGCTGGCGCTCGCCTCCCGATAGCTGGCTCGGATACCGATCGCGGTAGCGCGCCGGATCGAGACCGACGAGCTCCAGGAGCTCCTCGGCCCGTTCGCGCCGTCGCGCGGGTGTCCAGCCGAGCAGGCGGGGAACGACGACCACGTTCTCGCCGATGGTCTGGTGCGGGAAGAGACCCACCTGCTGGATGACGTAGCCGATGCCGCGCCGCAGCTCCGTGACGTCGCGGGTGGCCGTGTCGACGCCCTCGAGCAGGATCCGCCCGCTCGAGGGCTCGATCAGCCGATTGACCATCTTGAGCGAGGTCGTCTTGCCGCAGCCGGACGGACCGACGAGCACGCAGATCTTGCCGGCGGGCACTTGCAGCGACAGCTCGTTGACGGCCCCCGGCGTGCCCTTGGCGGGCGTGTCGTAGTGCTTCGAGACGTGCTCGAAGTCGACCGTCGCCCCGGTGGCGCGCTGGCTCGTGGCACTCATCGCCGAACCCTAGCCGATGCCCGGTCCACCGGCCAAGTCCCAGAGATCAGCCCGCGTCCACCAGCGGCTTGACCTCGCCGATGAACCGCTCGAGGCTCTCGACGTCGTACGGTGTGGGCTGCTCCGAGATGACCGTCCGGAAGCCAAGCTCGACGTAGGGGCGGAGCTTGTCGGCGAGCTGTTCCGGGGTGCCGTTCCAGAAGGTGTCGTCGTCGGCGACGTCGGCGAGCGGCGTCCGGTTGTGGGCCATCGCCTCCTTCCAGACCCGATCCGCCTCGGCCTTCGTGTCGCGGATCGTGACCTTCACGCCGAGCGTGAACTCGATCTCGGAGATGTCGCGCCCCACCTCGTCGCAGTGGCGACGCAGCACGTCAATCTTGTGGGCCATGACGTCGAGCGGACCCATGGCATTCCACATGTCGGCATAGCGAGCGACCGTCCGGAGCGTCTTCCTCTCGCCGCTTCCACCGATCATGATCGGCAGGCGTTTCTGCACAGGCAGCGGCTGGTGGTGCAGGTCGACGAACGTGTAGCGACCGCCGGGCTCGGAGGTCACTGAGCGACCATCGAGGATCGCGCGCATGGCGGCCACCGATTCATCGAGCCAGTCGAGCCGCTGGCCGAAGCCGCTCCCGAAGTCGATGCCGTGGGCCTGATGCTCCAGGCCCATCCACGCCCCACCGATCCCCAGGATCGCCCGGCCCCGGCTGATGTGATCGAGCGTGGCGGCGGTCTTGGCGACGAGGCCCGGATTGCGGAACGTGTTGGCCCCGACGAGCAGGCCCAGTCTGGTCTTGTCGGTCGCCATTGCCCATGCGGCGAGCGAGGTCCAGCCCTCGAAGATCGGCTGGTACGGATCGCCGAAGATGGCGTAGAAGTGGTCCCAGGTCCAAAGGTGGTCATAGCCGAGCCGGTCGACCCGCTTCGCTGCATCGAGCGTCTCGTCCCACGTCGCAGTCTGGCTCCACAGCAGGATCCCAAGCTTGAGATCGGTCATCGAATCAGGGCCTCCGGAAGTTGGTGGATGGCCCTGAGTGTAGAGGCGGACCTGGCCGCGCAGGAGACGGCGCTGCCAGGCCGGGTCGACGGTCGCCAGCGTTCGCGGATTGACAAATGGCCGCCCCGCGATGTTAGGCCAGCCCTCCGCTCCATCCAGGTCCCGCATTGGGCAACCGCCGGTCCCCGACGCCGCGCGGCTCAGGCTCGATCGAGCTCCCGGTCGATGGCGCGAAGGATGAAGCGAGCCGCTTCCGCGCTTTTGCCGCCCAGTTTCTGGTCGTCGTCCTGCTCGAGGGCACGCATCAGATCACCGAGAAAGAGACCCAGCGATGGTGTTCGCTCGAGTGAGTCGTCGGCGAACGCGGCATCGAGGCGCGCCACAGCCGCCCTGGCGTTGTCGACCGTGTGGCCCTTGGCCGCGATCAGCTCGCGGATCTCGGCTCGGGCCGCGGTTGCGGCCGCGCTCTCGGTCGTCATCGCCACCTCCCGAGGCGGTGTCGCGGATCGTCGGCCGTGCCGACCCGTACCGCTTCGCCCTCACGGTCCCCGCCCGACGCAGCCAGCGCGGCCGGCGCGGATTCGCCCGCCCCCAGGCCATCTCGTCCCTCACCGGCCTCCCTTGCCCGCATCCGGCGCCAGTCCGACTCGAGGATGCTCATCGCCAGCTCGTCCCACCAGCGGCCGTCGCGCCAGATCGATTCACGCGACCGGCCCTCCACGACGAAGCCGCAGCGCCGGTAGGCGCGGATGGCACGGTCGTTGAACTCGAACACGAAGAGCGCGATGCGATGGAGACCCAGAGTGCCGAAGGCGTGGTCGACCATCAGCTTCGTCGCCTCTGTGCCATACCCTCGGCCCCAGGCGTCCGACTCACCGATCGTGATGTGATAGAGCGCCGAGCCGTTGTCGCCGTCGAGCTGGCTGAAGGCACAGGTCCCGATCAGCCGGCCTGTCAAGCGTTCATGGACGGCCATTGCCAGGGCATCCGGGCCGACGACCCGGGCCGCGAAGAATCGCTCGATCTCCTCGGGACGCATCGGCATCTGCTGATAGCGTGCCAGCCGGGCGATCTCCGGGTCCGCATACCAGCGCCGGAACGCCGCCACGTTCTGCGGGGCGTGCCGTCGCAGGGTTACCAGCCTGCCGGTCAGGACCTCGGGGAACCAGTTCCGCGGCGCCATTTCCGGCACGGTATACCATCCTCGCCATGCGTCGCTGGAGCGAGTTGGCCGAGCGCCTCGCGGCGACGACCAGGACGTCCGAGAAGACGGCCCTCCTCGCGGACTATCTGCGGACGTTGACCCCCGATGAACTGCCGACCGCGGCCATCTTCCTGACGGGTCGTCCGTTTGCGGAGGCCGATCAGCGGGCCGCCGGGCTCGGCTGGTCGGCCATCGCCTCGACGGTCACGGATCTGGCCGGTGTCTCGCGCTCGGCGATCGGCGAGGCCTACGACCGCTCATCCGATCTGGGCATGGCCGTCGCCGACGTGCTGACGGCGGCCGGCCAATCCCCTCCGCCCGAGGTGAGCCCGACCCTCCCAGATGTGGCCGAGGCTTTCGCCGCGATCGAGGCCGTTTCCGGGTCTGCCCGAAAGTCGACCATCCTGCGGGGCCTGCTCGAACGCTCCGACCCGCTCACGGCGAAATACCTGGTCAAGATTCTCGGTGGAGACCTGCGGATCGGGCTGCGCGAGGGACTCGTGGACGCGGCGATCGCCCGTGCTTTCGACCGCCCGCTCGACGACGTCAAGTGGGCCGGCATGCTCGTCGGCGATACCGGGCAACTGGCGGCGCTGGCCCGTGACGACGCCCTGGCCAGCGCCTCGCTGGCACTCTTCCACCCACTCAAGTTCATGCTCGCGTCGCCGGCGGAAGACGCCGCCGAGATCATCGCCCGCCTGGGTCCCGAGGTCTGGGTGGAAGACAAGTACGACGGGATCAGGGCGCAGCTCCACAAGCAGGGCGATGCGGTCAGGATCTACTCGCGCGACCTCCACGACATCAGCACGGGGTATCCCGAGATCGTGGAAGCGGCCGAGGTGCTCGGCTGGGACGGCATCCTCGACGGGGAGATCCTTGGCTGGCGGGACGGCATGGTCCTGCCGTTCATCGCCCTCCAGGGGCGGCTCGGTCGCAAGGCGCCATCCGAGGCCATCCGAGCCGAGGTCCCGGTCATCTACGTCGCCTTCGATGCGCTGGCCCTCGGTCCGGGTGACGGCGCGCCGATTGAGGCCCTCCTGCGTGCGCCCCTGCGCGAGCGCCGTGCCCGGTTGGATGCGCTGAATCTCCCGGTCGCCATCAACGGCGGACGGTTCGCCCGGTCGCACCTGGCCGTCGCCGCCGACGACGATGCGCTGGAGGCCGCCTTCCTCGACGCCCGGGCGCGACGAAACGAGGGCCTGATGGTCAAGGACCCTAACAGCGTCTACGTCCCCGGCCGGCGAGGACTCGGCTGGCTGAAGATGAAGAAGGCCCTTGCGACCATCGATTGCGTCGTTGTCGGCGTCGAGGTCGGGCACGGCAAGCGACACGGCGTCCTGAGCGACTACACCTTCGCGATCCGGGACACGGCCGCCGATCGCCTGGTCAACATCGGCAAGGCCTACAGCGGGTTGACCGACGCCGAGATCGCGGAGATGACCCGCTGGTTCGAGCAGCACACCATCGCCCGCTTCGGGCGCTATCGACAGGTCGAGCCCACGGTCGTCGTCGAGATCGCGTTCGACGTCATCGTCCGCTCACAGCGTCACGCCTCCGGCTTCTCGCTCCGCTTCCCGCGGATCGTCCGCCTTCGACCGGACAAGACCGCCGACGAGATCGACACGGTCGCCACCGTCACCGCCCTGTACGAAGGCCTTCAGCACGGGGCCGAGCATCTGGTGACGGCGGGCGCCAGACCGGCGGCGCCGCGGAACGATTGAGGCTTCCCAGGCCGCTGCGGCCGGGTATGCTTGGCGCGTGTTCTCTGGTATCGGGGGCGAGTCGCGAGCCGCCTCCATCACGCTGGTCACCGATGCGTTCGTCGTGCGCGGCACGATCCTTACCCGCCACCGCCGGATCACCGACATGCTCAACACGGCCGAGCACGAATTCCTGGTCCTCGAGCAGGCCACGTTCGACGAGTTCGGCTCGACGGGGGTGGCCATCCAGACCGATTTCGCCCAGGTGAACCTGGGGGCCGTGCTGTTCGGGGTTGCCGATGAGCCGGTCGAGGTGACCCAGGAGCTGCGAGTTCCCAAGGTCTCGGAGCGAGCGCTCATCTCCGTCCCGCCCTTCACCGTCACGGGCCACATCCACCTGATGCCCGGGCGCGACCTGCACCAGGCGCTCGACGAGCTGATGGGCCGGTTCATCCCGGTCACCGACGCGGTCTACTGGTCGGACCGGGTCGGCGAAGCGCGGACCAATGCACTGATCGTGGCCGTCAATCACAACCGCGCCCAGATCCTGGCGCCGCACCGTGAGGTCGACCCGTGGGCCGGCCTTGACCGCTCCGGCGAGAGCGCCACGTCCTCCGGCACCTCCGCCGGCGCAGCCCCCGGCGGCGGGATGCCGGCAGCGCCACCGGCGGACCCGGCCTGGCCGGAGATCGACCGCCCCAGCTGACGGCTCGCGGCTAGCGATCGACCGGCAGATCGAGCCGGTTGCCCCATTCCGCCCAGCCGCCGTCGTAGACCGCGACGTCGTCGTGGCCGAGGAGGGTCAGCACGAACGCGAGCTTCGCGGCGGCCACTCCGGAGCCGTCATAGCAGACCATCCGGCGCCCGCGACTGACGTTCCCGGCGTGGAGCAACGCGCGAAGCCGGGCCCCATCGCGTAGCCGCTGGCTACCAGGTTCGCTGGTCGCCCCAACCGGGACGTTGAGGGCTCCCGGGATGTGCCCGAGCCGCTTCGTGTTGCCCTCGAACCCCTTGTACTCCGACGGGGCCCGGGCGTCGAGCAGGGTGACGTCGGGCGCTCCCAGCAGGCCCCGCACGTCCGCCGTGGTGAGCCGCGTCCGGTTCGGCCCTCGAACGGTGAACCCGGAGGGAATCGGTGTGGCCTCGGCGTTCGAGATGGGCCGGCCCTCGCTGACCCAGGTCGGGTACCCGCCGTCGAGGATCCGAACTGATTCGAGGCCGTAGGTCCGCAGGCTCCACCAGGCGCGCGCCGCGAAGACGGATTGGGAATCGTCGTAAAGCACGACCGTCGTCCCATCCGAGATCCCCGCCCGTTCGGCGACGGCGGCAATCTGCTCCGGGTTGGCGAGCACGATCGCCTCGCCGCCGGCGGCGTCCTCGGTCAGGTCGGTCCGCCAATCGATCGGCACGGCACCAGGGATGTGGCCGACGGCATAGACCGCGTGCGCGCTGCCATCGGGCCGCCAGCGCAGGTCGAGGACCCGAAGTCCAGGCCGCCCGAGCTGTTCGGCCAGCCACTCCGTCGTTGCCAGGATCTCTGGTCGGGCCAAGCCTGTCATCGCCGGTATCATACGGCCGTGGTCGCCCCGTTCCTGCCTGACGCGGAGAAGCTCGCGGCCATCCGAGAGGCGCTGCCGGCCCTTTCCGCTGGCATCTACCTCAACACCGGATCGGTCGGCCCGCTTCCGGCAGAGACCGCAGCCGCCATGGCGGAGATGGCGGTCTGGGAGCGCGACGTCGGGCGAGCCCATGTCGACGTCTACGAGGAGACCCTCGTCCGGATGGCCGAGGCGCGAGCGGCAGTCGCTGCGGTGGTCGGGACGGACGTCTCAGCCGTCGGCCTGACCCATTCCACGACCGACGCCATGAACGCAGGAACGCTTGCTCTCGACTGGCGCTCCGGCGGTCGGATCGTCACCACCCGCTCCGAGCATGCCGGTGGGCTGGGCCCGTTGCATGCCCTGCGAGTTCGAGGAGGCGTCGAGGTCGTCTTCGTGGACGCCGGCGCCGATGGGGACGATGCCCGGACGCTGGCCGCGTTCGACGCGGCGATCACCTCAGGCACGCGGCTCGTCTCGCTGTCGCACGTCCTCTGGACGACCGGCGCGGTCATGCCGGTGGCCGCGATTGCCGAGCTGGCGCACGATCGCGGCGCCCTGCTCATCGTCGATGGGGCCCAGGCGGCGGGCGCGATCCCATTCCGCTTCGATGAGCTGGGGGCGGACCTCTATGCCGTTCCGGCCCAGAAGTGGCTGCTCGGCCCCGAGGGGATGGGCGCGCTCGTGGTCGCGCCGTCGGTCCTGGATCGCCTGACTCCCGCGCTGGGTGGCTGGTTCAGCTTCGAGCGCGTCGACAGCGCCGGCGAGGCGGTCTGGTGGACGGACGCCCGCCGTTTCGAATCATCCAACTTCCATCGCCCGTCGATCGTCGGGATGGCGCGCTCCCTCGGCTGGTTGTCGATGTACGTCGGCCTCGACTACATCCACCGCAGTGGGACGGCGCGGGCGCTGGCCGCGGCGCGGCGTCTGGCGGCGATCGAGGGAGTGACCGTGCTCACGCCGACCGACCGGATGGGCACCCTGGTGACATTCCGGATTGTGGGCTGGCCGGCGCAGGCCGCGCTCGACGAGCTCGGCGCCAGGGTCTTCGCGATCGCGCGGACGATTCCCGGCCTGGACGCGTTGCGCATCAGCGTCGGGTTCTTCAATTCCGACGAGGAGCTGGAGCAGCTGGCGGGCGCCGTCGAGCTGCTGGCGGCACACACGCCGGAAACCCTGCCACCGCGCCGCCTCCTCACGATCCTGAACGACAGGTGAGAGAGCCCGGCGAATCGGTCGAGTCCGGGGCGGGCGGCCCGGTCCGCCCGGTCCCTGTGGACGGCCGGCCCCCGCCACGACGGTCGTGGGCGGAGGTCCGCTGGCGCCAATTCCGCCATGCCCCGCGCCCGATCGTGCGGGCCGTGGCCGCCAGCCTCTCCGTGGCCATCGTGCTGGCCATTGCGTATCTCGCCTATGACGTGGCGCTCAGTCGCGGCGCCGAACTCCCGGGCGGGGACTTGCGAGCCCTCGCCATCGCCGGCTACATCGTGGTCGTGCTCGTCAGCGGCAGCGTCATCACCTACCTCGTCGTGCCGCAGCCGACCCGTGCCGGAACCCTCGCTCGACGGAGTACATGGAGCGCGGCGCTGGGCTTCTTCGCCGCCGTTCCGATCGCGTACCTGGTGATGGTCGCGGCGGTCCAGGTCGTTCGACCCATGTTCGGCTGAGGGCTGACAAACCGCGCATCGCGTGGCGACTCGCGGCACTGGTCTTAACAGGCCATCTCGGGGTACTCTCCAGCCATACATCTCTCGGTGTGGCGCGGGTATCCGTCCATACCGGCAACGTTGCCGAGGTCCGCGCGTGTCGATCGACGAGCAGCCCGTCGCGTTACCGAAACTGTACGGCGCCCCGGCCTATGCCAGACCCCCAGCCCCGGTGGCCGCGGTGCCGCGGCCATTCGACCCGGACCAGCTCCCGCTGGAGCTCTACCGGACCGAGGGGGAGCGCCGCGCCGCGCCGTATCCGCCGGCACACGCTTACACCCCGGCCCTCGATATCGCGGGCGATCCGCGCCATCCCGACGATCGCGGCGCTGCAGCTGGCCTGCGGCACCGGCCGTTCAGCCTCCGGGCCATCGCCGGACGGTTGCTCGCGGCGCCTGATTCTGGCCCGGCGACCCATCGAGATGTAGCATCCCGCGGAGACCCGATGGGGGAGTAGCTCAATCGGTCAGAGCGGCGGGCTTATATCCCGCTGGTTCCAGGTTCGAGTCCTGGCTCCCCTACCAGCTTCGTTCCCGCGAACCGGCTTCCGCGCTGGCGGCCGATCGGGCCATCGCCAGGAGCCGGCCGCGCCGCCCTGCGGTCAGCGTCCGCTGCCGAGGCAGTGACGCAATCCAGGCCGGAATCTGCTCGGCGCTGATCACGGCGCAGGTCGGCGATCGCTGGAGGGTCCGGTCGCTCACGACCAGCGCGGCATAGACGCGGACCACGAAGTCGAGGTCCGCGGTGCTCAGCCAACGGCGCACCCGTTCTGCGTCCCGCATCGCCGCATCGAGAGGATCTTCCATCGGCTGCCAGCCGTCGCTCGTGCGTGACTCCCAGCCGGCACGGCCGTGGCGGATCTGCCTGGAGGACGACAGCTCATGGACGACCGCGGCCCCGAACGCCCCGATCACCAGCTCCGGAATCGGTCGCCCCTCCCTGGGGGTGACGCCGCTGGCGACAGCCACATCGTCGGGCGTCGAGACGAGCGCACGCGCCGCCGGGCCGCCATCGTCATGGCCGGTCCTGAGCATCATCAGGATGATCGCCAGGCGACTCGTGCCGGCCACGAGCAGGGCTCCCCCGGCGATCAGGGCAAACGACCAGACGCCGAGCCCGATGCCGACGCGTCCACCGCCCGACGGGACGTCGGGGACCAGCGTCGACACGAGCGACGTGGCAATCGTGAGGTAGGCCGTCAGCAGGCCGGCCACCACCAGCACCGAGCCGAGCACTGTGCCGCCAACGAGCCTGCCCAACCGGGATCCTGACTGGGGAGGGGCGCTGAGCGTCATCGCTGCATACAGTCGCCCATCGGAGGGTTGCGGCCAATGAGCCATCCGGAGCACGGGTCGCAGCCAGTTGGACCATCGGCCCATCCGGACCCCACCTGACCCGCCCCGGATGGTGGCCGGATGCACCACTGATCCACGATGGGACATCCGTCGCCCGGACGGCTGGTCGGACCCGGACCCCCGTACCATTGCTGCACCCCTGCCGCGGGCCCATCCTCGGCTCGCACCGGGCTCATGTCCCGGGCGAGGAGGCGCTCACGGGTGCTCGCCATCGGAAGTCGGACGGGGAGACGCGACGGGTGGTCCTGGACCAGGGCCATGGCCGCGGCTGCGTTCCTGCTCGTCTCGCTGGTCCTGCCTGTCGCCGCCTCCAGCGGGCCGAATCGCCTCTTCGATCCCGTCGTTTCGCCGCGCACCGGCACACCCTCGACCACGGTCGTGGCGACGATCTGGTATCGCAGCGCCGACGCGTCTGAAGCTGACTGGGTCCGGGTCACCTTCGATGGGGCGACCTACGAGATGTCGGCAGAGCCCGGTGGCACATGGAGGGACGGCGTGCAGTTCCGCTGGTCCGGGACCCTTCCGACGGGCACGAGCTCAGTTGTCTTCACCTCCCAGGGTCGTGACCGCTTCTCCTCGACCCTTGCCGCGGGGACCGTGTCGATCGTCGCCCCGCCGCCGCCAACACCGACGCCCACACCGCAGCCCACGCCCACGCCAGCGCCAACGCCCACCCCGACGCCCACGCCCACGCCAGCGCCAACGCCAACCCCCACGCCCACCCCAACCCCGAAGCCGACACCTACGCCAAGCCCGACTCCGACCCCCACGCCCAAGCCGATCCCGACGCCGACACCTCGAGCCACGCCATCGCCGACACCGACCCCGCGGGCGACACCAACCCCGCAGGCGACAGCGCAACCGACACCCACACCGGGCGCCACGCCGTCAGCCGCACCGTTGCCCGGCGCGACATCGAATCTGCCCGCGACGCCATCCAGCAGCGCGACTCCTGCACCGCCAGGTTCGAGCGTCAATCCGCTGGCACCGAATCCAGACACTCCGTTGCCATCCGATGGCAGCGGCCAGCTTCCGCCGCAGCCCGATCCGAGCGACGCACCGGTGACGGCCGTCACCGGCTCGACCGACGGCTCAGATGGCGGTGCCAACCCGGGCGATCCGTCCGGGGGTCCGTCGGACAGCCCCTCGGGTGGGCCGGGCACCGGCAGTCCGGGCTCCGGCAGCCACGCCACCTGGGGCCCGCTCACGCTCGCCCTCTCGGCGTTGGGGATCGCCGGGCCGGCCTTCGGCGGGCTGAGCCTTGGACCGACCCTGGTGACCACGACCGGGGCGGTTGCGATGGCGATGGCCTTCGGGCTCTTCGGCAAGCGTCGTCGGGACGGTCAGCAGCCGGCCCCGGACGAGCAGCTGGCCGCGGCCGCCGCGGTGGGTGTCGTGGTCGGAACGATGGTCCTTCCGCTCGAGAGTGACATCGAGGCGGCTGAGGCGATGCTGCCGCGCTGGCGTCGGCCCTCGCTCCTCCAGGCGCGCAAGGCGGACCCCATCCGCGACGCCACGCCGGCACCCCGGCTCACCTTCGATCAGGGACTGGTCGGTCCGCTCGATGGCCACGAACGGCGGTTGATCCGCTATCGCGTCGTCCGAATGCTGGACTCGCCTGACGAGCTGCGCGGCACCGAGACCGGCTACCTTGACCGGGGCGACGAGGTTCAGCTCCTCGAGAAGTACGGGGCCTACTGGCTGGTGCTCTGCCCGGATGGGCGGCAGGGCTGGGTCCACAACATGACCCTCGGCGAGGTCGTCGACGAGCAGGTCCAGCCCGACCGGCCGGTCGCCACCATGCCGCTCGCAGCCGAGACGTGGACGATGGGCGAATCGGACGACGACACCGACGTCCTCGAGGCCTACCTCGAGTCGCGTCGACGCGGCAACTGACCCCCGAGCGGTTCCTTGCGGAGCACCAGGACGTGCTGGTGCACGATGTTCGGCACGAACGTCCGGGGATAACCGTAGGGGCGCAGGCGCGTCCCCGCCTGGTACCAGATCAGATCGCCCTTGGGAACGAAGCCGACGGCCGCGGCGCGCCCGGCCAGGTCCGACCCGGTGAAGAGGTAGCGCCCGCCCTGGTACGCGTCGCGCACGATGACCACGGCATAGCGGCCGTCGCGCAGGACGCGGTAGAGCTCCCCGAACACGGTTTCCATCCGGCCGAGGAACGCCGGGTAGTCGGCCGCGTTGGCCAGGTCTTTGGCTGAGTCGGTGACCATCGCGTAGCCGGTTCGTCGGTTGGCGTGCGCCTCCGAGAGCGCGCCACCGGCCATGGTCATCGGCAGCTGGAGGTTGTAGGGCGGGTCCGTGGCGACGAGATCCACCGACGCGGCGTCCAGTCGGGGGAGCAGGGCCAACGCATCTCCCACTCGGAGCTCGAGGCCTGACGGATCGAATCCGCGCTGACCGCCGGGATCCGCGTTGCCCAGATCGGCCAGCTCGGGACCCAGGCCATCCCGTTCGGCACCGAGTTCGGTGACGACCCGCTCATAGACCGCCGCCCAGCGTGGATCGAGCTCGATGCCGATGGCGCGTCGCGGTCCGCGGGCGATCGCCGCTCCCAGCAGGGTCCCGCCGACGCCGGCGAACGGGTCGAGGACCGCTTCGCCGGTCCGGCTGAAGAACTCGATCAAACGTGCCATCAGGCGTGGCGGCTTGTTCGCGCCGTGGGCCTTGCGGGCGGCGTGGCCGAGCTCCGATGGATAGGCGGTGGTCAGCAGCGACTTCGTGAAGTAGAGCCACTCCTCGCCGGGCAGCTCGTTCAGGGTGTTGGCGGGGTGGGGCAGTCGCCGGCCATCGGTCATCATGAACCAGCCTAGCCGAGTCGGGCGGCTGAGCGGCACACCGCCGCGTCGGGGATGAAACGGAACCCGTGTTCCGACCGCAGCACGACCGTAGAATGCCGCTATGCCCGGCAGGTACACGAGCGCGCGGTTCGTGGGGCGCGATGAGGCCTTTGCGCGGCTCGCGGCCGCCCTCGACGACGCCGCCCGCGGCCGGGCGCGGGCGATGCTGATCGCTGGCTCTGCCGGTGTCGGGGTCACGCGGCTGCTCGATGAGGCGATCGGTCGGATGGCCACGCTGGCCGAGCCATTGACGATGCTGCGTGCCAGTGCCTGGCCGGGAGGCGACGACGAGCCCTACGGTCCGCTCATTCGCGCGATCGGCCCGACCCTCCGGGCGCTCCCGCCCGCCGAGCTTGCCGATCGGCTGGGACCGGCCACGCAGGAAATGCTCCGCCTCCTCCCCGATCTTGCCACGCGACTCGACGACGTCGGGGTCGTCCCCCCTCGAGAGCCGATCGCGACGGCCCCGGAACGCCGGCAAGCCCTCACGTTGGAGGGCATCCTCGGGCTGCTCGGGCGTCTCGGGGCACAGCAGCCGGTCGTCCTGATCCTCGAGGATTTGCACCGCGCCGATGCCGCGACCCGGACGCTTTTCACCTTCCTGGCGCGGATCGCTCGCACCCAGCGGCTGGCGATCATCGGAACGCACCAGCCGGACGTCGTCATGCGCGACGATCCATGGGCGGCGGATCTCGCCACCCTCGCCTCTGCGCCGCAGCCGATCGAACGCTGGACCCTGCCGCCGTTCGATCGGGACGAGCTCGCCGCCCTGATCGAAGGCATCGAGGGTGAACGGGCATCGGCCGGCCTCCTGCTGCTTGTCGCCGAGCGTTCAGGCGGGATGCCGCTCGTCGCGGAGGAGCTGCTCGCCGCCCGACGCGAGCTCCCTCAGGCCTCGCTGACCGGCTCGTTCGACGACCTGGTCATGGCCCGCCTCGCCGCCCGCTCCCTGGAGTGCCGCCGGGTACTGCGCCTGATCGCGGCTGCCGGGCGCCCGTTGAGCGCCGCCCAGGTGGCGGCCTCGGCCGCTGCCTTCGAGGCGGAGTCCAGCCGTCCGGCTCCGCGCTCGGTCGGTGGACCGCGCCAGGGCGACGGGGTGCTCGGGGCGGACCTGCTGGCCGGCCGGGTCGAGGCGCTGGAGCATGGGTTCACGGTGGAGCGCGACGGAACCATTGCGATTCGTCACGAATCGATCGGTCGCGCGGTCGAACGCGACCTGCTGCCGGAGACGCGCGCTCGCTATCACGCCGCCCTGGCCGCGGGAATCAGCGATGCGCCCTCAGCGGTAGCTCGGCACTGGCTGGCGGCGCACGATCCGCGCTCGGCGCGAGCCGCGGCGATCGATGCGGCCGACGTGGCCGCGGCGCGCCACGCCGCCGCCGACGAGCTCGCCGCCCTGGAGCTCGCCCTGGCCATTCCCGAGGATCGCGACACGGGCGTGGTGCGGCCCTGGGCCGATCGGCCGATCTGGGACCGGATCGGGCTCCAGGTGCGCGCCTCGGAGGCCGCCTTCGCGGTCGGTCGGACGGCTCGTGCGACGGCCTATCTCGAGGTCGCCATCGGCGCGCTGGATACCCGCAGCGATCGGGTGCGGCTCGGCCTGCTGTACGAACGGCTCGCCAACGTCCTCCGGGCAGCCGGCGATCCGGTCGGGGCGATGAGCGCCGCCCGGCGGGCCGTCGAGCTCGTTCCGCACGAGCCCAGCCCGGCCCGCGCCCGGGTTCTCGCGGCGCTCGCCCAGCTGACGATGCTCGACGGGATCTTCTCGGACGCGCAGCGAATCGCCCGCGAGGCGATCGAGGTCGCCCGTGCCTGCGAGCCGGTCGCCCGCCAGCACGAGATCCATGCCCTGACGACGCTTGGGGTGGCGATGGCCTGGGGCAGCGACCCGAGCGCCGCGATCGAACTCCTGCGCGATGCCGAACGGGCCGCCCGAGAGCTCGACGACCAGGACGCGCTCTTCCGTGTCCGGGCGAACCTGACGACCGTCCTGGATCTCGTCGCCCGCCGGACGGAGGCGGTCGATGTCGCCTACGAGGGCATCGACGAGGCGCGGCGCACTGGTCTCGAGGCGGTCTATGGCAACTTCCTGGCCGGCAACGTCGCCGAATCGCTGTTCCTGCTCGGCCGCTGGCGCGAAGCCCGCGAGCTGAGCACACGGGCGCTCGGATGGCTGCCGGTCGGGGTCGTCTTCCTGACCTCGATCATCCAGCTGGCCATCGTCGAGACCGAGATGGAGGCCGGCGAGGAGGCCGCCCGGCTGCTCGGTCAGACCGTCCTCGAATTCGATGCCCTGCGCGAGCCGCAGCTGGCCGGGTCCTACTACCTGGCCGCGGCGTCGTTCTCGCTCTGGCGCGGGGACACCGCCGACGCCAGTCGATCGGTCGATCGCGGGTGGGCCGTGGTCAGGGAGACCGAGGAATGGGTCCTGGTCGCGCGACTCGCGGCGATGGTTGCCCAGGTCGACGCCGTCGCGGGGCTCGAGGCGCTGGCGCGCCGCCACCTCGGGCCGCTGGCCGCGGCCCGGCAGCGTACGGCCGACGTCGTGCGCACCGCCGCCGAGCTCGTGCGTGTGGGCGGCGCTCCCGCGTCCGCGGGCTCACGCCAGGTCGCCGAGGCGTACCTGGCGACGGCCCGGGCCTACCAGCGCCGGCTGGAGGGGGATGACGCCCCGGATGTCTGGGCCCGCGTCGCGGAGGCCTGGTACGAGCGCTCGGCGCCTTATGAGGTCGCCCTGGCGCACTGGCGCCAGGCGGAGGCGACGCTCGGGTCCGGGGCGGGGCGGTCGGGGCGGGCCGATGCCCGGAAGCCCCTTCTGGCGGCCGTGAAGACCGCCCTCGAGATCGAGGCGCGGCCGCTCCTCCGCGCGTTACGCGAGCTCGCCGGGCGGGCCCGGATCCGGCTCCCGGACGAGGTCGAAACGTTCCTCGCCGAGCCGAACCGTCAGCCGGTGGCGCTTTCCGTCGCGCCCGACGCCGGCACCGGACAGGACGGCCAGAGCGGCCGATCCGAGCTGGTGCTGGCCGTCGCCGGCGATCCCCGTCCGACCACTGATCGAGGTGACACCTTCGGCCTGAGCGGACGAGAGCGCGAGGTCCTGTCGCTGGTCGCCCAGGGCCGGACGAATCGGGAGATCGGGGAGCGCCTGTTCATCAGCCAGAAGACGGTCGGGGTTCACGTCGGCAATATCCTGGCCAAGCTGGCGGTGTCGGGCCGGGTCGAAGCGGCCGCGATCGCCATCCGCCTGGGGCTCACCGAACCCCGCTGATTAGGTCCCAGACGCCGCGAGACCCGGAGGGAGGACTCCGGGTCTCGATCGGCCGTGCGCAGCGTTTTGGGCGCCGACGCTGTCCTCAGGAGCACATTCGTGACAGACGCCTCGTGGCTCGGCGTTGGAACGACAGATTCCGTCGACTTCGCGTTGGGACCACGCTCGAATATCGCGACGGCGCGCCTGGGAGCAGCGCCCCAGACGCCGCGAGACCCGGAGGGAGGGCTCCGGGTCTCGATCGGTATCGGGTTCGCCTCGTCCGGATGGGCACCGGTTGAGGCGGCGATGTGGTGGGTGGGCTAGCGCCACTTGTACCCGGCTGCGAGGGACAGGGCAATCGCGGCAAGCGGGCCAATGGTGACGGCGAGGCGCCAGGCTCGGGCGATGAGGTCGTTGGTCATCTGGGTGGGCTCCGATCTGATGAGGGCTTCAGGACCACCACTCCTGAACGAGGTGGAACCCGAGACTAGAGCCGATCCCGTGCCGAACAACCGACCCGATGGTACTGGTACGCATCCCCCACCAGTACCAGCGGATACCCCGGACCACCCCGGACCGACCGCGACAGACGCGCGGCGGACGGGGTAGATTCGGGCGGCTATCCCGATCGCGGTCCCCCGCGCCCAACGAGAGATCCAGCTCATGCGTCCGTTCACCCGACGATGGTCGGCACACTCACGGCCGAGTAGCTCGCGCCAGCCAACATGACACCCACCGGCGAGCAGCTCTGCTACTCGCACGCCTACCTCCGCTCGGTCGAGGCGCGAGTGGCCGCGCTGGAATCCGGCGAGGGCACCCTGCTCGTCCTCGACCGGACCGTCTTCTACCCGGGCGGCGGCGGCCAACCGTCGGATCGAGGTCTCATCCTGCGGAGCTCCGATGGACGCTCCTGGACGGTTCGCGGCGCGCGCACGTCAGGCGGCGAGATCGTCCACGAGCTCGAGCCCGATGACGGCGACCCGCCGGCGGTCGGCGACGTCGTTCGGGTGGATTTGGACTGGGCTCGCCGGCTGGCGCTGATGCGCACCCACACGGCTCTGCATGTGCTCTGCGGGGTCGTCTGGCGCGATTACGGCGCGCTCGTGACGGGCGGGAACATGGAGCCCGGGTCCGGCCGGATGGACTTCGAGTTCGAGCGGATGTCGGGTGACCTGGTGGATGCCATCGAGGCCGCCGCCAACGTCGAGCTTGCGGCCGCACGGGACGTCCGGGTCGCGGTCCTGCCGCGCGACGAGGCGTTCGCCATCCCCGACCTCATTCGAACGAAGGTCAATCTCCTGCCCGCGGGGATCGAGCAGATTCGGACGATCGAGATCGTCGGGCTCGACCTGCAGGCCGACGGTGGCACCCATGTCGCCAACACCCGCGAGGTCGGCCGGCTCCGGGTCACCGGCTATGAGAGCAAGGGCCGCATCAACAAGCGCATCCGGATCGAGCTGATCGACCCCGGCACCTGATCGAGTCGCGACCCGGGGGCAGGCTCAGTCGGCGCAGTTGTGCCAACTCGGGCCGGATCTCCGGGCCCGGAGCGCCGGGCGTGGGGCCGTCCCACCACCGCGGGCTCACCACGCGCCCGCCGGCCGATCCCGGCCGACCCCGCGGGGCGGCGCCCCTACAGCGCCTTGACCGCCGCGGTCAGTGCGGCCAGGCCGTCCTTCGCGTCGGCGAAGAGCATCCCGGTCTTAGGGTTCGTGTAGAGCTCGTTGTCGATCCCGGCGTAGCCGCGGCCCATCGAGCGCTTGATCACGACGATGGACTTGGCATGGTCGACATCGAGGATCGGCATCCCGGAAACCGGCGAACCTGGCCGGCGGGCGGCCGGATTCGTCACGTCGTTCGCGCCGACGACGAGGGCGACATCAGCGCGGTCGAACTCCGGGTTGATCTCGTCCATCTCCTTGAGTTGCGGGTAGGGCACGTTGGCCTCCGCGAGGAGAACGTTCATATGGCCGGGCATCCGGCCGGCCACCGGGTGGATCGCGTACTTGACGTCGACGCCACGCTCCTCGAGCAGCTCGGCGAGCTCGCGAACGGCGTGCTGCGCCTGGGCCACGGCCAGGCCGTAGCCGGGCACGATGATGACGTGACTGGCATAGGCGAGCTGGATCGCGACGTCGTCCGCGCCGATCGCTCGCGCGGAACCGCCGCCCCCCGCCTCGGTCACCGTCCCTTCGCCGCCACCGAATCCGCCGAGCATGATGTTCAGCACCGAGCGGTTCATCGCGTCGGCCATGAGCTTGGTGAGGATCGCGCCCGACGCGCCGACCAGCGCGCCGGCGATGATCAGGACGTCGTTGCCCAGGACGAAGCCGGCCATCGCCACGGCCGTCCCGGTGAACGAGTTGAGCAGGCTGATGACGACCGGCATGTCCGCGCCGCCGATCGGCAGGACCATGGTGACGCCGAAGATTAGCGCCGCGGCGAGGATGATGAGCATCACCGGGAGGCTGAGATTGCCGGCCCACAGGAAGACGGCCCCGATCACCGTCACCGCGGCCAGTGCCAGCGTGACGAGCTGACCGCCGGGAATGAGGATCGGCTTGCCGGCGATCAGCCCCTGGAGCTTGCCGGAGGCGATCAGCGAGCCACTGAACGTGACGCTGCCGATGACGATGTCGAGGACCGTCGCGACGTTGACCTGCGGTGACGGGGCGGCGGTCAGGCCGAGGTAGTCGTCGATCGCGATGAGCGCCGCCGCGCCCCCACCGACCGCATTGAACAGCGAGACCAGCTGCGGCATCGCGGTCATCTTCACGGTCCGGGCGCTGTACAGGCCGGCGCCGCCGCCGAGGACGATGCCGACGACGATGATCGCCCAGCCGGTGCCGTTGAAGCCCGTTCCCTCCTCGGTCGGGCGGGCCAGCAGGAAGATCGCCGTCGCGACGATGGCGATGACCATACCCGCGGCAGACAGCAGATTTCCATTTCGAGCGGTGGCCGGCGAGTTCATCCGCATCAGCCCCAGGACGAACGCCGATGCCCCGACCAGCCAGGCCAGGCGGACGAGGATAGAGATCGTTTCGAAGTCCATCGGTCAGCCTTCTGCCGGTTCGGTCGGCTTCGGCGTGACGGGCTTCTTCCTGAACATCTGGAGCATCCGATCGGTGACGACGTAGCCACCGACGACGTTCAGCGTGGCGAAGGCCACGGCAATGAGCGAAAGGACCTGGCTCGCCAGATCGTGGGCCTCGACCGCTATGAACATCGACCCGACGAGGACGATCCCGTGGATCGAGTTCGCGCCCGACATCAGCGGCGTGTGGAGGGTCGCCGGAACCTTGCTGATGACGGCGAAGCCGACCAGGATCGCGAGGACGAAGACCGTCAGGGCGGACAGCAGTTCGGGGCTCACGGGGGACCTCCGGCTCCGGCCGCCAGGGCCGGTTCGAGCAGCTTCCTGACGGGCTCCGAGATCACGGCGCCGCCGTGCGTGATGACCGTCGATTTGGTGACTTCGTCCTCGAAATCGAGGTCGAGGGCGCCGTCATTGACCATGCCGAGCAGCAGCGCCGTGATGTTACGGGCATAGAACGCGGATGCACCGGCCGGCATCGAGGCCGGCAGGTTCTCCGGCGCGATGATCGTCACCCCGTTGGGCGATTCGATCGTCTGGCCGGCCTGGCTCAGCTCGCAGTTGCCACCGAGCGGCGAGGCCGCCATGTCCACGATGACCGAGCCCGACTTCATCCGGGCGATTGCATCCGCCGTGACCAGCAGCGGCGGCTTGCGGCCGGGGACCTGGGCGGTGGTGATGACCACGTCCATCGCGCCGATGACCTCGTTGAGCTCCGCCTGCTGCGCGGCTCGTTCCTCCGCCGTCAGCTCGCGGGCGTAGCCCCCGGCACCGGTCGCATCGATCGTCGTCTTGAGCTTCACGAACTGGGCGCCGAGCGATTCGGCCTGCTCGCGCGTCTCCGGTCGGACATCGTAGGCCTTGACGACCGCGCCGAGGCGGCGGGCGGTGCCGATGGCCTGGAGCCCGGCGACGCCGATCCCCAGGATCAGGACGTTGGCCGGCTTGGCCGTCCCCGCCGCAGTCGTGAGCAGCGGGAAGTACCGACCGTACGCGTTTGCAGCCAGGAGGACCGCCTTGTAGCCGCCGACGTTGGCCTGGGAGCTCAGGGCGTCCATCGTCTGCGCCCGCGACAGCGTCCGCGGGATCGCGTCCAGGCTGATTGCGGTGACACCCTGCTTCGCCAGCGCCTGCGCGGTGGCCGGATCGATCAGCGGAGAGAGGAAGCCGATGACCGCCTGGCCGGGCCGCATCACCTTGATCTCCGACGCCGACGGCTTCTGGATGCGGAGGATGACGTCCGACTGACCGAACAGCTCGTCGGTCGAGACGATCGTCGCTCCAGCTTCCTGATAGGCGGCGTCGGGGATGGACGAGCCGGCGCCGGCGCCGCGCTCGACGAGGACGTCCAGCCCGGCAGCCTGCAGCTTGCCGAGCACTTCGGGTACCAGGGCGACGCGCCGCTCCCCGGGCGCGGTCTCCTTGGCGACACCGACCTTCATGGCACCACCTGATTCAAACGCTGACGAAGCCGCGAGTGGAGAGGCTCGCGGGGACACTTGGGGTCGCCCGACAGGATAGCGCCTGCAGGGTCCGATTTGCGCCCGACCGGAGGTTGCGGTTCGGGCTCAGGCCCGCGCTCGCGCCGGACGGGCGGGCTGGAGCTGGCGGAGCGGCTGGAAGCTGGCCGGGGAGCCGACGGCCGTTCCGACTGCCGCCTGACGACACAGGCGCCTGATCGAACGTGTGCCGATGACGGAAACTATTCCCATGCCGATTCCGGTCGCCCGCCTCAACCACGCTGTCCTGTTCGTCCGCGACGCCACCATCGCCGCTGAGTTCTACGGTCGAGTCTTCGGCTTCGAGGTGGTCGGCCGCGAGCTCGGCGGGCAGGCGATTTTCATGCGGGCGCGCGGTGGCGACAACCACCACGATCTGGGGCTGTTCTCAGTCGGCGCGGAGGCGCCGCGACCCGGGCGCGGCTCGGTCGGGCTATACCACCTGGCCTGGGAGGTGCCGACGATCGACGATCTCGCCGAAGCCGCCGGGATACTCTCGGAGGCCGGCGCCCTCGGTGGCTCATCCGACCACGGCGTCTCGAAGTCGCTCTACGGGTCGGACCCCGACGGCAACGAGTTCGAGATCATGTGGCGCGTCCCGCGTGAGGCGTGGGGCGAGTACGAGCACCACGGCGCGGTCATGCCGCTCGATCTCGACGCGGAGCTGCGCCGCTGGGGCGCGGAGGGGGCCGCCCGGGCCTGACGCCGCTCGCGCCGGCAATGCCGAGCAGGATCAACGCGCCGCCGGCAAGCTGGATCGGTGCGAGGCGCTCCGTGAAGACAAGAGCGGCGATCAGCGCGGATGCGATCGGGGTCAGCAGCAGGGCAGCGGACGTCCGGCCCGCCGCGACTCGCCGCACGCTGGCCATCAGGAGCAGGTTCCCGGTTGTGCTCGATCCGACGACGATGGACGCCAGCGCGATCAGAGCACCCGGATCTGGGTGGGCCGGCACCAGGCGCCCGCCTTCGAGCACCAGTGCCGCGACCAGCAGCGCAGGCCCTCGCCCGATGAGGTTACCGATCGTGACGAGCGTGCCGTCTAGACGGTAGGGCACAGTCCAGCGTCGCGCTAGGACCAGGTAGAGCCCGAACATCGCCGCCGACGCGAAGGCCATCGCCACCCCGGCCGCCGGTTGCCCGGTCGGCTCGACCCCGGCGAGGAGGACGGTGCCGATCAGTGCCGCCGCGAACGCGCCGATGGTCACGCGGCTGATCCGCTCGCCGAGCACGGGCACGGCGAAGAGCGTGGCCAGCACCGCGTACAGCGTCGCCACGAATCCGGTGATGGTCGGCCCAGCCAGCGCGACGGCGACGTTGACGCCGACGATGAACCCGAGGCCGCCAAGGCAGGCGAGCACCGCCAAACGGCCCAGGCGAGGGCCGGTCATCCCCGCAAGCGATGGTTGAGGCAGGGCGCCGAGCCGGGCCAGTCCGAGCACCAGACCGAGGGCGATCGTGCACGCCAGGCCGGCGATGCCGAGCGGCGTGAACGATCGAAGGGCGATCGCCGTCGCCGGGTATGCGGCCCCGTAGATGACCGCCGCGCCGATCGCCGCGGCCAGCCCGATCCGCTGGTCGCGGATTCCCGGCGAGGTCGGATGCATCGCGAGAGGGTACCCTCCGGAGGCGCCTCCATCGTTCCCCGCCGACGAGATGGAACTACAGGCTGTTCCGTCTACTTGTGGCCGGCCTCGAGATCGACCTCGACCTCCGCGTCGCCGGTGCTCACGGCGTCAAGAGGTAGAAGCGGAGCATGTCTAGCTGCGGCTCGTCTAGGCGCTCGACGTTCTGGAACCCCGCCTCGGACCCGAGGCGCCGCATCATGTCGGCGCGCATGAGCGTCCCGATCGCCGCCGTCGGTCGCTCCGTCATGGCGGCCGGCAGGCAGGTGAAGATGCTGAAGCCGTAATAGAGCCGCTCGCTCTCGCCGGCCGGGGCGGTGAAGGCATCCTCGGTCTTCTCGTCGGCGATAAGCGCGACGCCATCGGGCCGCAGCATGCGTCGAACCGAGGACAGCACGCCAACCGGTTGGGTCATGTCGTGCACGGCCTCGATGATCACGGCAAGGTCGTACTGGCCGGCCTCAGCTTCAGCGACATCGCGGGTCTGGAAGGTCACCCGATCTCTCAGGCCCGCGTCCCGGGCGTTCTGGCGCGCGAGCTCAATCGACGATTCATCGAGATCGAAGCCGTCGACGCGAACGTTCGGGTAGGCACGCGCGATCGCGAGCGCGGCCCAGCCGACGCCGCAGGCGACGTCCGCGATGCGCGCTGGCGGGTCTGCCACGAGCCGCTCGTGGATGCCCGGGATCGCCGGCAACAACTCGGTGCCGAAGGAGCCGACGAGCCAGGGGCGGTTGAAGTCGCCCTGCGCCTCGATCATGTCGGCGCCGTAGTCAGACCAGGCGACGCCACCGCCACTGCGGTACGCTTCCATGAGTTGGGGGATCACCTTTGCGCATGCCACGACCGACCGGCTGAGCGGCGCGATCGAGTACGGACTGTCGGGGTTCAGGAGAGGCTCGACGTGCGCATCCGGGAGGCGATAGCGCCGCTCCTCTGCGGCCGCCGCGACGTCGTCGACCTCGAGGATCCCGGTCGCGGCTTGCTGCTCCAGCCATTCGCGCGCATATCGCTCGTCGATCCGGCCGCGAGCCGCGAGCTCGCCGGCGGTCGCCGGCCCGCCATCGTGCAGTGCTCGGTACAACCCCAGCTGGTCGCCGAGGTAGACGGACATGATGTCGAACATCCCGATGCTCGCCTCGAACAATCGGCCGACGAGCGCATCGGCGGTCTTCTCGGTGTCGGCCGCGACATGCTCGGTGGTCATGGCCATCCTCCTCAGTACCGACGAACGCGTCGACCCACTGGAAGGGCGATGATCCTCCGACCTTCGGCCATGGTCAACGTTCAGGTCGATCAATCGAGCCGGCGGACCCGGCCGCATCGGCAACCGAGGCGCCGAGCCCGGTAGTCGCCATCAAGCGGCCGCTGGCCAGTCCCGCGAGGCGGTCAGTTCAGGTTGGCCCGAACCAGCCTCGCAAGCACCACCTGATTCCAGGCATTGAAGAAGTCGGCGTGCGTGGAGTAGATCGAGCCAGAGACCAGGGTCAGGCCGGTCACCACCGGCAGCTGGTAGTGGACGTTCAGCGATAGCCGCGGAACCCGGACTGGGTAGCCTGCGGGACATGCACCGCCGACGCGATACGCCATGTGACTCTGATGGTTGGTCGAGTCGAGATCATGGCCATTCCAGCAATCGGGGAAGCGGATGACCAGGACGTTGTGGCCGCCAGCGAGGCAGGCGACCGGGTCGGGCGACAGGGACGCCGGATGTACCCCGGAGCACTTCCATCCGGTGATCGCCACCGATTGCGCGGCCGTCGAGCCGCTGTCGCCGGCGATCACCTTGAGTCCGGCCGGGAAGGCGACCGTGCGACCACGGCCGCGACCCCGCAGGTAGTAGGCGTTGACCTTGAGCGGTGCGACGCGCTGGCCGTCGGCGTACAGGCTGGGAACCCAGTAGGCCGCCGTATCCCCGGCGATCCGACAGGTGGTTGCCCCGCCACGCAGGGTCCTGTACGTGGAGTCGGCGTTGGTCGTCACGTTGCCGAAGAACTCATGCTGGTGGCTGGCGCCCGGTTGGCCCGGATGGACGATCGGGTCGTCCTTAGCGGCATGGCTCGGCAGGCACGTGGAGCGGAAGATCCCGTCGTGCGGCGCTGGACGGAGGGACGAACCTGGCCTGTCGGCGGCCAGGGTCGACGCCGGCGCGAACACGGCGACCGCGACGAGCGCCGCCGAGATCGACAGGATCAAGTGACGGCGCGGGGCTGTCGGGCGGGACAGACCGCCGAATCGGTGCAGCATCGCGAATACCTCCGGACGGTGGGTCGACCCCGGCGCGCCAGCGCCGATCACCCGTACCCACCCGGCAGGATGACGAGACGGCACACGTCGGTCGACGGATGATCCGCTCGAATTCGTAAGCCGCCTGTAAGTCGATCAGTCGCGGTCGCACCCCGCGGTTCCCACCGCGCGCCGGCGGATCCGTCAGCCGCAGTCGAGCACCCAGAGCCCCGGGCCGTTTGCCCATCTGACCGTCACCTGGCTGGTCACCCCGCTGACCAGGGCGCCGCCGCAGCTCTGGAGGACGTTGGAACCGTTCAACTTCTCGAGGGCCGACTGCACGAGCGTGAGGTCCGTCGCGGCATTCGCGACCTGGTCCGGAGACGCCTTGGATGACAGCGTGAGGCCCTGCAATTGATCACGGAGGCGCAGGAGCGTGTCCTTGTAGCTGATCCAATCGCTGCTTCCCTGCCCCCCGACATTGACGGTGTACTTCGTGGCCGCCAGGAAGATGGCCGTTCTGGATTTACCGGCCTCGAGCGCCATCGTGACCTGACCGTGTTTCGTCTTCACGGCCGCGAACGCATCCACGGTCGAGCTGATGTTGGTCACGACCACGTGATTGCTGAAGTCGTCGATGGCGAAGTCGCCCAGGTTGCATTGCTCGGCGAAGACGCCGCTCAGGAGGCTGAACACGAGGAGCAACTTGGATCCGAACATGGCAGCGCGCCTCCTACTGCTGGCACAGCGAGGACGTGGCGACGAAAAGCTCTCGCGCGTCGGTCGGCGCCGTGCCCGTTCGGCTGATCGCGACCGCGTCGTCGACGGCCGCGAAGACATAGCCGTCGGCGTCCGCGATCTCGATCGTGCACGACGGTCCCGTCGTGCTGTCCGGTGGCTGCCGGAAGTCCAGCCGGTAGGTCCCAGGTGGCACCGAGTTCGTCATCTGATCCATCGATGCCAGCGTGTACGTCCCCAGAGACGCTGACTCCTCGCTGCCCGGGTCCACGTAGGTCACCGTCACCGCGAGGTCGTCATCAGCCAGGTCGAGCAACGTGATCGAGGACGTCAGGTAGGCATCGAGCTCGGCGAGGTCGATGTCCAGGCTCGGCCGGGCCTTCGGCGAGGGTGCGACGCTGGCGGGTGCCGCGCTCGGCGCCTCGGTCACCGAGGCGGTGGGACTCGCCGTTGTTGACGGCGAGGAGGTCGGCGGCGCTGCGGGAACGGAACTCGGGGCCGACGCTCCACCGCACGCGGCGATCAGCGTCGCGATGGCGAATGTGGTGCCGGCTCGAACGATCGCTCGCTGATGGGCCACGCCCGACCTCCGGTCGGCTGACGGCGTCGGGGGCGATCGTCCTGGCGGAGCTCGGGGACCCGTTGCCGTTACGCACCAGTAAGCCGGGGCGTTCGCGGCTTGACCCTGGGTCGTAGGTACTGGTTGGGGCAGCCGATATACGTTTCGGCCGAGTGGCCCGCACCCCTGTTTTATCTGCGTGGGAATCGCGCTGCGGTCAGAGCCGATCTTGAGGCCCCGCTGGGTCGCCATGAAGGGCGGCGAAGGAACTGTCAGCCGCGCGGCGGAACGGCGAGCTCGGCCTCCCGGGCTTGGCGGGCGCGCTTCTTGCCGGCCCGACTTCGAACCCCGGCCTCGAGCGTGTAGCAAGTCGGGCAGCCGCTGGCCGAGAGGGTTCGCGCGTAGACGACCGAGCGCCACTCGTGCCGCTGCTCGCAGCGCCACGCCACGTCCCGGCCGGAGGCGCGCGTGA
>JAUSJS010000266.1 GCA_030647575.1 Candidatus Limnocylindrales bacterium
GAGCACGACCGCCGTCGACGCCACGTAGATCGGAGGACCGGCATCACCGACGATCCCGGCGAGCGGGTCGGAGAAGAGCGCGACCTGGACCGCCAGCCCGAGCAGGGCCAGCGGGGCCCATCGGAAGCGCACGCCTCCGAGCCGTTCCAGGCGGCCGCCGAGCAGGTAGCCGGCGACGATCCCGACCGGGATCGCGTAAAGGATGAACATCTCGGGCGAGCCTCAGCCGGGCGTCAGGTCGCCGCCCAGCGCGGCCGCCAGCTGATCGAGATGGTCCTCCAGGTGGCCAACGGCGAAGCGAGTCGCGATGTCCGTGACGGTCAGTCCGCCGAGCGTGACATGGACCCCGGCGCGATCGCGGCTTGCCGGGTCGAGCTCCGCCCAGCGCCGCCGCCAGCGCCCGATCCCCGCCTGGACGCGGGCGACGGGCTCGCGCAGCGGGAGCGTCCGGTCGCGCTCAATGATCGCCAGTCGAAGGTCGTCGGTCGACACCCGCCCGAACAGGGCGGGTTCCCCCGTTGAGTCCAGGATCCGTTCGGCTTCGCCCAGCCAGTAGGGGAGCATCTCGGCCAGATGGGCGAGGATCTCGCGTGGCCCCCAGGCCGCTTCGGGGGAATGATCGAAGCGGGCCGCCAGTGCCCACGGCCCGCCCTCCTGCAGGGCGCTGCCCAGGCCGATAAGGCGACGGCTGGCGGCCACCAGCCGTCGGTCGAGCTCGTCGTCTCCCATGGGCGTCAGTGTGGCACGCGAGGCGTGGCATGAACGCCGCGTTGCATCCGGTGAACGACCCGCAGGCGGTTGCGGTGATCGAAGCGCACTTCAGTCTGGGCGACGGGCTGGAGGTCCAGTCCGACGGAACCGGAGTGTTCTTCATTCCGTGGGGCGAGGTCATCGGGCGCGTCCGGACCCCAGCCGGCGAAGCACCCGAAGCCAATAGTTACAACCTTCGATGGCGCGGGACGGGCCCAGGCGATTGCGGCGGCGGTGACGTTGCATACGGTCTCGCGGAGGATGGATCGTTCACCATCCCCTGCCAGGCGGGGACCTGGACGATCACCGTTGAGGTCCCGAACGGTACGGGCTGGCGCTCAATCGGTGAGGGCACCGTCGACGTCCCGGCCAACGGCACCGCGAAGCTCGACATCGTTCTGACCGCGGCGCCCTGATCGCGACGACCAATTGCGCCCCCTGCGCCTCGGGGGCGGGCTGCTCGGCCAGCGTGTCGCCTGGCATGTCGGTCTGAGGCGCACGTCGTCGATGTCTCAGCGGGACCAATCGTGAAATCCAGCGGCCAGTGCAGTCTTGGCGATTGATCACGAGGCATGCATCGCGACCGTGCGCCTCTGAGTAACACGGTTGACGCGGCGGCTAGGTATTCGGGAGCCCGGTCAGGACCTCCCGCGGCCGCTATCTCGCAGGGCGAAGATCGCGCGCGGGCCGGTCAGGCCTCGTCCGGATTCGCGAGGTACTTTCGCTGGAGGCGAGCCATCTCATCTATTCCCGCCAGCCCGTGGCGATGAACCCGGACGGTGCGCCCACGACCTGGGCGATTCTGCCACGCGCATTCGAATGGCAAGTGGCGCCGCAAGCGGCTACGGTTCGAAGCATGAGCGAGACCGTCCGGATCGAGCCGATGACGGCCGACGACTGGCCCGAGGTCAGGCATATCTACGCCGAAGGGATCACGACGGGTGATGCGACCCTCGAGCGCGAGGCACCGGACTGGAGTCACTTCAACCGCTCCCACCGGCGCGACTGCCGGCTCGTGGCGCGCGAGCGCGCCCGTGGACCCGTTCTCGGCTGGACCGCCCTGACCGCGTACTCGTCTCGGCGCGTCTACGCGGGTGTGGCCTGGGAGAGCGTCTACGTAGCCACCGAGGCCCGTGGTCGGGGCGTCGGTCGGGCCCTGCTGGAGGCGTTGATCCCGGCTTCGGAGGCGGCCGGGCTCTGGACGCTTGTCGCCGGTGTCCTCGCCGAAAACGAGCCGAGCCTGGCGCTCCACGAGGCGGTCGGCTTCCGGCGGGTCGGCGTGCAGCGCGGGATGGGCCGCGACGCCGTCGGGCGCTGGCGGGACGTCGTCCTGCTCGAACGCCGGAGCTCCGTCGTCGGCAGCGACTGACGAGGTCGCACGCTCGATTCCGCCCGACCTGAACGTTCCGCGCCGGACCGACCGTCATAGTGTGTGATCCGGACCCGTCGGGCCCGGACACCACGGAGGTCGAGGTGGATCGAGACCTCGTCGAGCAGGCCCGTCATGGCGACCGAGAGGCATTCGCAGTCCTGGTGCACCAGGTCAGCGACTCGCTCTACACGGTCGCTCACAGGATCCTGCGCGACACGAGTCTCGCCGAGGACGCCCTGCAGAACGCCCTCGTCATCGCCTGGCGCCGGATCCCGCACCTGCGCGAGCCGGACCGCTTCGAGGCCTGGTTCCACCGGATCCTCATCCACGCCTGCTACGACGAATCGCAGCGGGCCCGTCGCTGGACCGCCAACGTCCGCGTCCTGCCCGTCGACGGGCTGTCGACACCGGATCCTCGCCGACAACGGTTCGCCGCGGTTCGTCACCGGCGTCAGCGATCCACGCTTCGACGACGACGTCCTCCACGAGCTGGACGTGATCACCGGCCGCGATCTGGAGGTCGTCGATACGACCGGGCTGGTCAACGGGCGGTAGGCTCCGCCACGTCGACGACCTACCCAGTCAACGGATTTCGGAACCTCAGACCCGGGAACCGCGCGAAGTCCCGGTCGGTGGTCGCCAGCGTGGCGCCGTGCTCGATGGTCAGGGCGGCGAGGTGTGCGTCCATGAGGAGCGGCCCGCGGGCCTGGCCCGCAGAGGCCAGCTCGTTGAGGATCTGCCAATGCCGATCGGTGGGTGTCGCGATCGCGACATTCGGGAGCGCCAACCATTCGCCGATGATGCCGATGGCTCGATCGACCGTCAAGGCACGATCGAAGACCGACGAATTCGTCGACAGGCGCAGAAACCCGAGCAGCGTCTGCATGGCGAAGCGGACCTCCTCGTCACCGCTCAGCGCCTCCTCGAACCAGATCCGGGCGGCCTGATGTCGAGGACTCAATCGGTCGTGGGCGTACAGCGGGATGTTGACGTCGACGAGGATCACCGGCGATCGGGTCCCTCGATCTGGTCGAGTAGGCCTTCGATATCGTCGAGATCCAGCCCGGGCCGAAGTCCCATATCGAAGGGGATGACGAGAAACGGCTCTCGTTCACGTCGTCCTGCGGACGCCAGGCCGGCCCGGAGCGCATCGTTGACGACCGCCTTGAACGAGCGTCCGCTGCGGCGGACCTCCCGCTGGATTTCGGCGGTGACGTCGTCCTCGAGGGTCAAGGTCGTCCTCGTTGACACATCATGAAGCGTACCATTCGGACATCATGATGACAAATCTGGCTCGCCTTCCTGTTTCGTATGGATCACAGCATCGACATGACCTGTTAGCTGCCGCGTACCTGAGCGCGAACAGGGCCACACCGAGCATCATTCGGCCATGACAGATCCAACCGCTCTCGCGCCGGTTCCCGGCTTCACCAACCTGCGAGCCAGGCTTCGGGCCGGGGAGACCCTCTTCGGCACCTTTCTGGGCCTCGGGTCGCCGACCGCGACCGAGTTGTGTGCGCGGGCCGGCTTCGACTGGGTGATCATCGACCTCGAGCACGGCGCTGGCAGCGAGTCGGACCTGCTCGCCAATCTCCACGCCGTGGCATCGACCCCGACGACGGCGCTCGTGCGCCCTCGATCGGCCGATCGCCTTCGGATTGGGCGTGTCCTCGATCTCGGCGCCCACGGGATCATGGTCCCGCGGATCGATCTCCCGGAGCAGGCCCGCGAGGCCATCTCGTTCATGCGCTATCCGCCGGACGGGACACGCGGTCTTGCGCTGTCGACGCGCGGTGCCGGGCTCGGCGAGCTCGGCCACGCCGACGTCCGCGCGATCAACCAGCAGATCGTCGGGATCATCCAGGTCGAATCGCCCAGCGCCGTCGAACACGCCGCCGAGACCGCCGCGATTGAAGGCGTCGACGTCCTGTTCGTCGGCCCGGCCGACCTGACACACAGCATGGGGATACCCGGACGCTTCGACGACGCTCGATACCTGTCGGCCCTGGAGCGAGTCGTCGGCGCCGCCCAAGGTGCCGGCAAGGCGACAGGGATCCTGCTTCGTGATGCCAACGCCCTGCCGAGGCACCTGGAGCTCGGGTTCCGGTTCGTCGGCTTGGGTTCGGACGGCGCGTTCATCGCCGACGGCGCCCGGGCCGTGCTCCGGGAGGCCGGCCGAGGCTGAACCCGGGGGCGTCAGGCGCGATCGCCCTCGGCCGGCGCCTCGGCATCGAGTGGCATGGCCGGCTCCGGCGCCCCGCGCGGGCGCGGCGTGGTCTGGGCCACCACCACGCTGACCATGATCAGCACCGCCCCGACGAGCTGGATCGGCTCGAGGCGCTGACCCAGGACGATCCAGGCGAGGGCCACGATCGTAAGCGGCTCGATCGTGCTAAGCAGCGCGGCCTGGGCGGCGCCGATCCGGCGCGCACCGGCATAGAACGCCTGGATGGCGAGGAACGACGCGAGGAAGCCGATGGCGACGATCCCGGGCCAGGCAGCTTCGGGCACGTCCATGGGGTTCACGGATCCGCCGGTGGCGACGGAGCTGAGGGAGAAGACGATGGCCGACGACGTGATCATGATCGCTGTCGTTGCCGCGGCGTCACCGGTCAATCCGGCCGGTCCGGCGGCCTCGTGGCCGAGACGATCGTGGCGCTCACCGGACAAGCGAGCGGAGGCGATGATCCAGATGGAGTAGATGACCGACGACAGCATCACGAGCACGATCCCGTCGATCGGAGTCGCCGTCGTCAGGTCAACGCCACCCAGCGCCAGGACGACACCAGCCAGGGCGAGCGCCAGGGCCGCCCACGGCCGACGACCGGGCAGGCGCGTTGCGAACCGGACGGACAGGACGGCGACGATGACCGGGTAGGTGTACACGAGCACGCCCGCCAGGGCGACCGGGACCGTCTCGAGCGCCGCGTAGTACGTCCCAGCGTTGCCCGTGAACAGCGCGCCCAGCGCGATCGTCACGGCGACCTGTCGGCGACTCAACCGGCGCACGGCCGTCCGTCGGTGGGCTGACGTCGCGACCCAGATCCAGGCCAGTCCGGCGCCGATGAGGAACCGCCAGGTGACCAGGCCTTGCCAGCCCATCCCCGTGTCGTAGACCGGGCGCGCCAGGACGGACGCCGAACCGAAGCTGACCGCGGCGGTGAGGACGAGGGCGATCCCGGTGGCACGGCGGCGATCCATCCGCCCGAGGCTAGCAGCCCGGCGCGGCCCGCGAAGACCAAGGTCCGTCAAGGGGATCGCCGATCTCATCCCGCAAAGGGGACGCACTACACTGGCAGCGTGAGCGACATCACCGAATCCGCTGTTGCGCGCCGTGTCCCGTCATTGACCGAGGAGCGGTTACGCGTGCTGAGCCGACGCCAGCCCGTGACGGTCCTGCCCGGCACGACACTGGCCGAGTGCATCCGGGCGATCCAGCGGACCGGGACCGGGGATTCGGTCTTCGTGTGCGACGCGAAAGGGCGGCTCACCGGGGTCCTGACCGAGCGCGACATCTTCGGCCGGATCGTCGGCGGGCGAGTCGACCTGGGGCAGCCGGTCGAGCGCCTGATGACCACCGAGCCGCGCACCCTGGACCTCGACGACACGATCCGAGACGCGATCGTCCTGATGCAGACCGGGCGCTACCGCAACGTGCCGCTGGTCGATCCGGCGGGCCACCTGGTCGGCGTCATCCGCCAGGCGGACATCATCAAATACCTGGCCGAGTCGTTCCCGGAGGAGTTGCTCAACCTCCCGCCGCGGCCGCACCAGCGCATGAAGGCTCCGGAAGGCGGATGACGACCACGCAGGCACCCGAGCTCGGCCCCGACGTCCAGGAGCTCGAGCGGGTCACGATCCGATTCGCGGGGGACTCTGGCGACGGGATGCAGTTGACCGGCACCCAGTTCACCAGGACCGCTGCCGTCTTCGGCAACGACATCAGCACACTGCCCGACTTCCCGGCCGAGATCCGCGCGCCGGCGGGCTCGCTGCCCGGTGTCTCGGGCTTCCAGATCAGCTTCTCGTCTTCGGAGATCCATACGCCGGGCGACCAGCCGGACGTCCTTGTGGCGATGAACCCGGCTGCACTCAAGACGAACGTCGGCGATCTGCCGGCGGGCGGCGCGCTGATCGTCAACAGCGACGCCTTCACCCAGGCCAACCTCAACAAGGCGGCCTACGCGAGCAATCCGCTCACGGACGGCTCGCTCAAGCCGTACACCGTCTTCGAGATCCCCATCTCCACCCTCAATGCGCGTTCGCTCGCGGGCCTGGAGATGACCACGAAGCAGATGGACCTGACCAAGAACTTCTTCGCCCTCGGGCTCATGTTCTGGCTCTACGAGCGGAGCATGGAGCCGACGATCCACTGGGTCGATCAGAAGTTCTCGGCCCGGCCGGTCATCGCAGAGGCGAACAAGCGCGCCCTGAAAGCCGGCTATGCGTTCGGCGAGACCACCGAGGCGTTCCACACCCACTATCGGGTCAAGCCGGCCAAGCTGGATCCCGGAACCTATCGCAACATCACCGGCAACGAGGCCGCCGCGCTGGGCTTCCTGACCGCTTCCCGCCTGGCCGACCGGCAACTGTTCTACGGCAGCTATCCGATCACCCCGGCCTCTGACATCCTGCATCAGCTTTCGGGCTACAAGGCCTTCGGGGTGAAGACGTTCCAGGCCGAGGACGAGATCGCGGCGATCGGTGCGGCCATCGGCGCCTCCTACGGCGGGGCGCTCGCACTGACCGCCTCGTCCGGGCCCGGGATTGCGCTCAAGACGGAGGCGATGGGTCTCGCGGTCATGGTCGAGCTGCCGCTCGTGGTCATCGACGTCCAGCGCGCCGGGCCCTCGACCGGGATGCCCACCAAGAACGAGCAGGCGGACCTGCTCCAGGTGATGTTCGGGCGGAACTCGGACTCGCCGCTGCCGGTCGTGGCCCCGGCGACGCCGGGCGAATGCTTCGACCTCGCCATCGAGGCCTGCCGCCTGGCCCTCAAGTACATGACCCCGGTCGTCTATCTCTCCGATGCCTTCCTGGCGACCGGTTCGGAGCCCTGGCGCATCCCGACGCTCGCCGACCTGCCGGACATCGCCGTCGCGAATGCCACGGACCCGGCCACCTACCGACCCTATCAGCGCGACCCCGACACGCTGGCGCGCCCGTGGGCGGTCCCCGGGACGCCCGGCCTCGAACATCGGATCGGGGGCCTGGAGAAGGCCGACGTCACCGGCAACGTGAGCTATGACCCCGACAACCACCACCTGATGCAGACCCTGCGGCAGGCGAAGGTCGCCGGCATCGCCGATGACATCCCGCCCCTGGACGTCTTCGGTCCTGAGACGGGTGACCTGCTGATCCTGGGCTGGGGCTCGACGTACGGCGCCATCCGCTCGGCGGTCGAGCGCTTCACCGCGGACGGTCGCTCCGTGGCGCACGCCCACCTGCGCCACCTCAACCCCTTCCCTGCCAACACGGAGGCGGTGCTCCG
>JAUSJS010000270.1 GCA_030647575.1 Candidatus Limnocylindrales bacterium
GCGATGCGGCTCGTATCTATCGCGAACTCGCTCGGGAGGTGATGGAACTTGGCCCGAACTGATTTCCGAGCTACGGCGGCGCGGCGTCTGTCCGAGGATCGCGAGCTTCCGGCTGCGATCGTCAGCCTGCTCTCGTCGGACGGCCCGACCCGCTCGTTCGGCGTGCGCGTCGTGCACATCGAGCGGATCGAGCCGAACCCCGAGCAGCCGCGCATGGTCTTCGAGCAGGACGCGCTCGACGAGCTGGCGGCATCGATCCGCGAGCACGGCGTCCTCCAGCCGATCCTGGTTCGACCGCTCGGGCCGAACACCTACCAGATCGTCGCCGGCGAGCGCCGCTGGCGTGCCTCCAAGTTGGCCCGCCTCAGGACGATCCCGGCACTCATCGAGGAGATCGACGACGACACCGCGCTCGAGATCGCGATCATCGAGAACCTCCAGCGCGAGGACCTGACGCCGCTCGACGAGGCGGCGATGTTCGACCGGATGATCCACCAGCACGGCTACAGCATCCGGAAGCTCGCCGACAAGCTGGGCAAGGACAAGGGGTACCTCGAGAACCGACTTCGACTCGCCGATGCGCCGCCCGAGATCCGTGAGCTCGTGTCTTTGCGCAAGGACAGCCTCTCCCATGCCTACGAGTTGCTGAAGGTCGAGGACCCGAAGAAGCGCCGCCGCCTGGCCGCGCAGGTGGCGCGGGGCGAGCTGACCCTGATCAAGCTCCGTGACAAGATCGAGGGCCGGCGATCGCGTCCAGCGGCACCGGCCGACAATGCTCAGCCGGAGCAGGGCGAGTCCATGGCCACCAGCCAGCCAACCCCGGAACAGGATGCCGGCTGGTTCGACGAGGCGCGACTCGTGGCGATCTCGGACGACTCCCTGGTCAACGCCAAGCAGGAGCTCGCCGACGCCGTGGAGAACCTCGTGGCGGTCCTGCGCAGCCCGGAGGTTCGAGGCATGATCCCGCAGACCGACCGGGCGAACCTGGCCAAGTACCTGACGATCGCCAAGCTCAAGCTGGAGAACGCGATCGCCATCGTCCGGAGCGACCACCCGGACTACTGATCCGGGAGCACCGGGAATCAGCCCGTCCGTCCTCTATCGGAGATCGCCGAAACCGGCCAGCCACGCTACGGCCAGCAACGCCACGCCGACCGCCTCGATCTCCCAGGCTTGTTGGCGCCGATCCGGCGCCCCGCGACGACCCAACACGAGCCCGCCCGCGATCAGGAGCGTGGCACTCACCGTGCCGACCACGGCCAGCGGCGGCGCCCCGCGGAGCCAGAGCGACCCGAGCACCACCAGCACGACGACCGCGAGCAGGGCCGCCTGCACCACCCAGGCGCGATCCGAGCCCAGCCGGATCGCCACCGACTCGAGCCCGGCGGCGGCATCGCGCTCCAGGTCAGCTCGCGCGTTGGCGATCGCCAGGGCCGCGCCGGCGGCCATCGCCGCGGGTACCAGCAACGCGAACGCTGAAGGCAGACGTCCTGCCGCCCCGAACCAGCCGAAGACGGGCAGCAGCGGGATCCCCAGCGCGAACGGGAGCCACGACCACGGCGTTCCCTTGGCCCGCAGGTCATACCCGTACCCGATCCCCAGGCCCGCAACGGCAAGGGCCACGACCACTGGGCCCGACGGGGCGGCCAGCAGAAGTCCGAGCGCCGCACCAATGGCCACGACGGCGCGGGCTACCCCGACCGAGACGAGACCCGTCGGGATGGGCTTGCCAGGCTTCCGGCTCGCGTCGGTCGGCGCATCGACGAGATCGTTGAGCGCACCGATCGACGCCTGCAGCGCGACCATGGCCACCCCGAGGCGGGCCGCGGTCGCCTGGTCCGCGCCCGCGATCAGTGCCACGGCCGACGCCGCCGCCCCATCGAGCAGCGATGGGAATGGATGAATCAGTCGGAGGAGGCCCCCGAGCCGACGGCCGGACGAAGAACGAGACGCCGGGAGCGCCTCAGACGTAGACGATCTCCCCGAAATTCGCGACGAGGTAGGCGATGAGCCGATCGCGTCCGTCGCTGACCTGCGACCTGATCCCCGGTACGAGGGCATGGAGCGTGATCGCCGGCACCATCAGCCGCCCCGAGGCGTCCCGTCCGACGACGGCCGGTGGACCTCCGCCGGAAGCGAACACCCGTTCGAAACCGCGCTCGTCGAGGCTGGTCGTGCGCCGGAAATCCTCGACGACCTTGACCACGCCGCGCCGGATTGCCACGTCGCGCATCAGCTCGGCCGCCCAGGCATCGATCTGCTCGTCACTCTGTTCGACTAGGCGCGCTCGGTATTCGGTCGGATCGCCAGATAAGCCGGTCGTTGCCACGAATCCTCCTGCGTCTGGACGGGTCGAAGTATGCCAGACACGTCCTTGCCGGCGCCGCCAGCGATGCCGTCCGAGTGGGTCAGCCGCTATCCGCTTGACGGCTTGCGCTCGCAGCCAGCGTCGCCTCCCGAGATCCTTCAGGCCATTCGTTGAAGCGCTCGGTGAACCAGCGACCGAAGCGGCCCGGGACCGGAACGTCGGGAGCGTCGCGAACCAGGGCGTGGAGTGCTTCCCAGGTCTGCTGGGTCAACGCGGCAACGGCCTCCCGGTTGGGCCGGTCCCGAGCCGGCAGCGGCTCCCCCACCCTGACGGTGACGCGACCGCCGAATCGGAGCCAGCTGCTGCCGTTGATCGCGAGCGGCACGATCGGAACCTTGTTGTGGAGCGCGAAATAGGCGGCTCCGTCGTTCAGCGGCCAGAGCTCCGACTCGGACGCGTGGATCCGACCCTCACCCGCAATCGCGACGACGCCACCGGCCGCGACCACGGCGCTGACCCGGCGCGTGGCCCCAAGCAGGTCGTTCTTGCCGGGCTTGTACGGGATCGGCGTGCCCGTCCAGCCCATGATCCGGTTGCGTGCGCCGTCGTGCATGTCCTCCTCCTTCGGGCCGAAGAAGTAGAGCTTCGGTCGGAACGGCAGGACAGCCATGAGCACGAACGGATCCACCCAGCCCAGGTGGTTGAAGCAGTAAATCGCCGGACCGGCCGGCAGTCGACCGCGGTCGTAGATCCGGACGCGCAGATAGGCCCGGGTCAGGATGGCGACCACCAGCCGCGAGATCCAGTAGCGCAGCGTCAGGCGCCATGGACTGATCGCGGCGTCCCGCGGGGTCGTCCCGCTCGAGGCGGTCATCGAGAACCTGGGCGCGATTCTGGCGCGACAGCCGGGATCAGGGCTGGGATGTCCTGGGGCCCGAAAGCTCGATCACGTCAGGGAGCGTCGGCGCCGGCGGTCGTCCGTCCATCGCCGCAAAGAGCGTCTCCACGAAGGCTCCCACCGCTTCGGCCTCGGCGTCGGCGCCGTGGAGCAGGTGCGACTCGACCTGGAACGTCAGCAGGCGGTGCCCGCCCTGGATCTCGACCGATAGCTCGCCGATCTGGACGCGGTGCCAGCGGATGAGCTTGCCGGCGGATCGCGGGCCTTCGCCAGGAATGTTCACCCGGACGTTGATCTGGATCAGGCCGGCCACCGACGGGACCAGGATCGTCCAGCGAACGCCCGGGTCGTCACCCCAGACGATCCAGCATTCAGGATCGAGTTCCGCCCCCAGCAGGGCCAGGGCGTCGCGGGCCGGTCCCAGGACCTTGTCGGCCATCGAATCGCGATGGGACGTCCGTGCCTGCCACTCGCTCAGTCGCATGGGACCTCCGTCCGGCTCGGTGGCTGTCGAATGTCTCCGGACCACCTCGTCCCGAGGCTAGCACACGGAGTCGGGGCAGGGCACCGAGTGGCAGGGCTCCGGATGAACGTCGTGCGGTGCCGGCGGCCTGGTGAGTCGTGACATTCGGCCGTTGCGCGCCCTGGCCTGTCGGGTAGGGTGACGCCATGCGGATCAATCGTGGATTTCTCGCCTGGGGCGTATTCCTCCTGCTCGTCGGAGCCGTGCCCCTGGCGGTGCGGGCCGGCTATCTGACCACCGATCAGCTC
>JAUSJS010000279.1 GCA_030647575.1 Candidatus Limnocylindrales bacterium
CAGCTCCCAGATCCGGTCATCCGTCCCCGAGGCGGCCATCTGCCAGAACCTTGGTGACGAGTGCCCGCCTGGAGGTCATCTGGCAGATCCGCGGGTTGGACACGCGGGAAGACCTGCTCGCGGCGTTCCGACCCGCCAGCCCCCTCGCCAGGGCCGCCGGCCGCGGGTGCTACCATCGGCCCGCGCGCCCCGCTGGACGACGGCTTCGAACCGGCGGCGCCCTCAGCGAGACGGGTGGACTTCCGCGGCGTTCCGTCGCGACCGTCTCCGGAGGAACCCGTGGCCGAGCGCCCGCACGACCCCGACCTCGAGCGCGACCCCGACCTCGAGCGCGACTTCGCGGCCCGCAACGGCTGGGACCAGGCGTTCGTGACGTTCGACGACTTCGATCTGCCGACCTACGTCGGGCCGACCACGTTCATGAACCTGCCCTGGGTCACCGATCCGACGGAGCTGCGCCGGCGCGCCGTCGATGTGGCGATCGTCGGAGCCCCGTTCGACGACGCGGTCACGCACCGATCCGGCGCGCGCTTCGGGCCGCGCGCGATCCGTGAAGCCCAGTACACCTCGGGCGCGATCCACTCGCTCCAGCTCGACGTCGAACCCTTCGAAGTCCTCACCGTCGTCGATGCCGGCGACGCCAACATCATCCCGTCCTGGATCGAGCGCGGCCACGCGATGGTCTACCGCAAGGTCCGCGAGGTGGCCGGCAGCGGGGCGATCCCGATCATCCTCGGCGGCGACCATTCGATCACCTGGCCGGCGGCCACGGCGGTCGCCGAGATCCGTCGTCCAGGGAGCATCGGGATCGTCCACTTCGACGCCCATGCCGATACCGCCAACGACTCGCACGGCGTGCTCGCCAGTCACGGCACGCCGATGCGCCGGCTGGTCGAGTCCGGCGCGGTCAAGGGCCGCAATTTCGTCCAGGTCGGCCTGCGCGGCTACTGGCCGCCACGGGAAGTCTTTGGTTGGATGCGGGAGCAGGGACTGCGCTGGCACCTCATGCGTGAGATCGAGGAGCGCGGCGCGGAAGCCGTCATCGCCGACGCGATCGCCGAGGCCCTCGACGGCCCCGACGCCATCTATCTGTCGATCGACATCGACGTGATCGACCCGGGCATGGCCCCCGGAACCGGCACGCCCGAGCCGGGCGGGATGCTCACCCGCGAGGTCCTCCGGGCGATCCGTCAGATCGTCGGCGCGGTCGAGCTCGCGGGGATGGACATCGTCGAGGTCTCGCCACCGTACGACCAGGCCGAGACGACTGCGATGGCCGCCAATCGCGCGGCGCTCGAGGCGATCAGTGCGCTCGCCGTCCGGCGCCAAGCCGGCCATCGCGTTCGCTGGGAGGGCTAGCCCCATCGACCCGACCGGGTTCGGCCGACCCGATCCGGCAACGGCAGCGGCGCTCGCCCGGCTCTACGACCTCGACCTGGTCGACGATCCAGGGGACCTGGATCTCTACCTCGCCCTCGCCGACCGGGCGGACGTCCCGATCCTCGAGCTCGCGGTGGGGAGCGGCCGGCTGGCCGTTCCGCTCGCCGGGGCCGGGCATCTCGTCACCGGCGTCGACCTCGATCCGGCGATGCTCGATCGAGCTCAATCGCGCGCGCGGGCCGGCGGGCCTGGCCTCGCCGACCGGCTGACCCTGATCGAGGCGGATCTCGTCGACCTCCGGCTGCCGACGGCCGGGGCGTTCGGTCTCGCCTTCATCGCGCTCAACTCACTCCTCGTGCTGCCCACCCGGGCTGCCCAGCGAGCCGCACTGCGGACGCTGGCTGAGCACCTGGCTCCGGGCGGCCTGGCGGTCGTCGACATCTGGATCCCCGATGCCGAGGATCTCGGCCGGTTCGATGGCCGGATCAGCCTGGACTGGCCGCGGCTCGACCCCGAGACCGGCGCCATCGTGACCAAGGCCGGATCCGCCCAGCACGACGCGGCCTCGGCGACCGTGACCCTCACCACGATCTTCGAGGAGGGCGGTCAGGGCGTTCCAGCACGGCGCTGGATCCGGCGCGACCGCCTTCGCCTCGTGTCGGCAGACGAGCTGCGGGGCTTCGCCGAGGAGGCCGGGCTCGCCGTGGAGCTCCTGGCAGGCGACTACGGGCTCGGGCCGATCGGGCCGGGCAGCGAGCGTGCCGTGCTCCTCGCCGTCAAGGCCTGATCCGCTGAAACGGCGCTCTCCGGGGGGACGTCTCCGCCGTTGGGCACCGGGACGTCTGGGTGGGTCCGTCGAGCGACCCTCGTGGTATCGTCGAGCCGATGCCTCCCAGTGACCAGACGCGCCTGCTGATCGTCGAGGACGTGCCGCAGGTCGCTCACTACATTCGCGGCCTGCTCGAGGCCCAGGCCAGGGTCAAGTTGCTCGAGGTCCTGACCGAGGGCGGCCGGGCGATCGCGGCGATCAACGAGATGCGCCCCGACGTCGTCCTGGTGGATGCCCTCCTCCAGGGGCGGATCAAGGGGCCCAAGCTGGTCGAGCAGATCCACGAGGCCAGCCTCGGGGTTCCGGTGATCGTCCTGACCGTGCCCCAGAACCCGGTCGAGCCGAACCCGGAGCTGGGCATCGACGGCGTCCTCTCGATGCCGTTCTCCGGCTTCGATCTGATGACCCGGATCGCCCAGGTGCGCAAGGACCACGAGGCGCGCCAGACGGTCGGATCAAACCTGCTGATGAGCGTCTTCTCGCCAAAGGGTGGCGTGGGCAAGACGACCATCGCGTTCAATCTCGCGGTCGCCCTCGCGCAAATGGAACAGCGGACCGTGCTGATCGACGGGAGCATCCAGTTCGGCGACCTGCGCTCCCTCCTCAAGGTGCCCGTCGACGCGCCGTCGATCCTGGACCTGCCGACCGATCGGATCGCCGAGTCCGACCTCGGCGACGTGCTCTGGCGCGATCCGTCGGGGATCGACATCCTGCTCGCCCCGCCGCGGATCGAGATGGCCGAGATGCTCACCGCGCGCGACATCGAGAAGATCCTGTCACTCCTGCGCCGGGTCTACACCTGCATCGTCATCGACATGTCCTGCCAGCTCAACGACATCAACCTGGCATTTCTGGATGCGAGCGACGCGATCATCGAGATCGTGACCTACGACTCGACGACGATCCACAGCACGATGGCCATCGCCGACACGTTCCGGGCGATCGGCTATCCGGCGTCCAAGGTCCGCTACCTGGTCAATCGTTCCGATTCCTCGGGCGGCATCAACCCGGCCGACCTGGAGCGGGCGCTCGGTCGCGTGCCGGAGCACAAGGTGGTCTCGGACGGGCGGCTCGTCGTCCAGTCGAACAACGAAGGCGTCCCATTCGTGCTGGCGAGCCCGAGCGCACCGATCAGCCAGGATATCAACCGGACCGCCACGGAGCTCCTCAACGCCGGCCGGATGTCGGCCTTCGCCGGGCGGTCCTGACCGCCGTCATGTCGGACCAGCGACCGATCGGGGTCTTCGACTCCGGGGTAGGCGGGCTGACCGTGCTGCGGGAGATCATTCGGCGGTCGCCCGCCGAGTCGACGATCTATCTCGGCGACAACGCGCGCGCGCCCTACGGGGTCCGCTCGGACGAGGAGGTCCTGGCCTTCTCGAGCCAGTCGCTCGACGCCCTGGCCGAGCGCGACGTCAAGGCGATCGTGGTCGCCTGCAACACCTCGACCGCGGTTGGGATCGGGGCGCTGCGGCGGCGATACGACCTCCCGATCCTGGGCGTGATCCGGCCCGGTGCCTCGGCGGCGGCGCTCGCCTCGCGAAATCGGCGGGTCGGAGTGATCGCCACGCCGGCCACGATCCGTTCGCACGCCTACTTCAGCGCGATCAAGGACGAGAACCCGGCCATCGAGGTCTACGAGCACGCGACGCCGGCGCTCGTCCCGCTGGTCGAGGCGGGCCATCTGTCGGGTCCCGTCGCCGAGACGGCCGTCGCCGAGGCGCTGGCGCCGCTGCTGGGCGAACGCGATGCGGCCGGCGAGTTCGTCTTCCCCAAGCCTCCCGGCGCGTCGATCGACACGCTGCTGCTCGGCTGCACGCATTATCCGCTGCTGCACGCCGTGATCGCGGCCCAGGTCGGGGAGCGCGTGGCGATCGTGGATTCGGCGACCGCCACGGCATCGGCACTGGCCGAGCTTCTCAGCGTCAACGGCCTCGAGGCACGCGGCACGACGCGCGCGCCCGACGCCGACGCGGAAGCGCTCGTCAATGAGCCGCCGGTCGAGCACGGCAAGCCGGCCCTTCATCTGCAGCTCACGACGGGTGACCCTGAGCTGTTCCATGTCCTGGCGAGTCGGCTCTTCGGCTCCGCCTTCCCGGACGTGGAGCGGATTGACCTGGGAGTCGCCGCGCGATGACTCGGGAGACGAGCGGCATGCGCCGCGCAGGCCCGCAGGATGGGCGGGATAGGCAGAGCGGCCGCGACGAGCGGCACGCCTCCTGGCGCGACGACCGCGTCTGGCAGGTCGGCTTTATCCTGGGCTCGGCCCTCGGAGCCGCGGCGACGGTCGTGGGGCGTCATGCGGAGCGCGCCGCCCGACGTGGCCTGGTCGACTGGCCGGAGGTCGAGCGGATCGCGATCGGGCGTCTCGCGTCGGCGCCGGGCGCCCTCGACCCCGCGGAGCTTCGAGCCGCGGGGCCCGCCTATGCGGAGGCGATGGGACGCATCGTGCCGGCCCTCTCGGAGGCGCTCGGCGCGTCGCTCCCCGGCGTGGTCGAACGGTCCGGCGTGGTCGATCGGGCCGGTTGGGTGCGGGCCAACACCGGCTCGTTCGCCTCGTTGATCGGCAAGCTGGAAGGAGAGCTCCTCGACCAGGTCGTGCCTCCGGGAAGCGGGCTCGGCAAGGCGGCCATGGCCCTCGCTAACCGCTGGGTGACCAACCGCCAGCTGGGCCTGCTTCTCGGGTTCATGGGCACGCGGGTCCTCGGGCAGTACGACCTCGCCCTGCTGTCCATGGAGGCTGCGCCGGGCCGGCTCCTGTTCGTCGAGGAGAACATCCGGGCGACCGGGCGGGCGCTGGGCGTCCCGCTCGGTCCGTTCCGGACGTGGATCGCGCTGCACGAGACGACCCACGCCTTCGAGTTCGAGGCCCACCCGTGGTTGCGACCGTATCTCGCCGAGCGACTGGAGCGGCAGCTCCGCATGTTCTCGACGAATGCGCGCGACCTCGGGCGGGAGGCGTTGCGTGGGCTGGGCCGCGCGATCCGCGGCGAGAGCGGTGGGGAACACTGGATGGAGCAGCTGATGGGGCCCGAGCAGCGGGCGCTCTTCCGCGAGACCCAGGCGGTGATGAGCCTGCTGGAGGGCTTCAGCGACTACGTGATGGACGAAGTCGGGCGCGACCTGGTCCCTGATGTCGAGCGCATCAGTGCCCGCTTCCACGAGCGCCGGGCGAAGCGGACGCCGTTCGAGCGGGCGATGCTGCGCCTGACCGGGCTTGACCTCAAGCTGGAGCAGTACCGCAAGGGCGAGCAATTCGTGCGGGCGATCGCGGAGCGACGTGGCCCGGCGGCACTCGCTCACCTGTGGGAGGGCCCCGAGACGCTTCCGCGCGATGGTGAGATAGAGTGGCCGGAGCGATGGGTCGCTCGCGTCCTCGACGGGTCGACCGTGTGACCGATTCCGAGCCTCGGGTCCGGCGCGCCGGCCCCGGCCGCGGGCCCCACGGCGCCCCGACCGCAATCGCGCTCAGCCCGATCCTGTCGGCCCGTTACCGTTCGCGCGACCTCGAGCGGATCCGGGCGGCCGCGCCCGGTGTCCGGATCGTGATGGTCTCGGTCGAGGGCCTGGCCGACGGCCCGCTCGACGACGTCGAGGTCATGCTCCGCGGCTGGCTCAGCCTGGAGGCGTTCGACCGGCTCCTGGCGCGGGCGCCGCGCCTGACCTGGGTCCATTCCGCGACCTCCGGCGTGGAGCGGGCCTTGACCCCCGCCGCCCGCGAGCGTGACCTCGTCGTGACCAACGCGCGCGGCGTCTTCAGCCGCCCGATCGCCGAATACGTCCTGATGATGATCCTGGCGGTGAGCCGCCGGCTCCCGCAGCTCTTGGAGCTCCAGCGTGAGCGGACCTGGCAGCCGCTGGAGGGCGCCGAACTGCGCGACGTGACGGTCGGGATCGTGGGTCTCGGGTCGATCGGGCGCGCGGTCGCGGCGCTCGCTTCGAGCTTCGGCTGCCGGGTCGTGGCCGTGCGCCGCCACGCCGAGCGCGAATCGGCAGCTCGTGCGGTGGATGACGAGGCGCCGGCCGTCGCCGAGCTGCGGCTCGATCGAGTCGGTGGTCCCGAAACGCTCCCGGAACTCCTGGCTGAGTCCGATTTCATCGTCCTCGCCGCGCCCCTGACGGCCGAGACCGAGGACATGATCAACGCCGATAGCCTGGCCAAGGTCAAGCCGGGCGCCTGGCTCATCAACGTGGCCCGCGGCCGGTTGATCGACGAGCGGGCGCTGCTGCGCGCGCTGAGCGACGGGGATCTCGGTGGGGCCGTGCTGGATACGTTCCGCGACGAGCCCCTGCCCTCGATGTCGTCGTTCTACGACTTGCCCAATGTCATCGTCACACCGCATACCGCGTGGTCCAGCGGGCGTGTCCTCGATCGCAGCGTGGAGCTGTTCTGCGACAACCTGCGGCGCTTCGCGAGGGGCGAACCGCTGCTCAACGTCGTGGATCCCGACGCCGGGTACTGATCCCCGGCACAATCCAGCGATGCAGACTGCCATCGTCGGGCTTGCCGGATCGGGCAAGACCACCGTCTTCAACACGCTCACCCGCGGCCACGCCGAGACCGGCGGCTACGGCGGTGTGACCCTCAACGTCGGTGTGGTCAAGGTGCCCGACCCCCGCCTCGACGCCCTCGCCGCCATCTTCAAGCCGAAGAAGATCGTCCAGGCCGACGTGACCTACGTGGACATGCCCGCGCCGCCTCCATCGACCGAGGGACACGTCGGGACCGAGGAGCTGCCGCCCGATCACCTCGCCCGTCTCCGCGATTCCGACGCTCTGCTGCGCGTGGTCCGGGCCTTCGAGGATCCGGCCAACCCGCATCCGGAGGGGAGCGTCGACCCCGCCCGCGACCTGGAGCGGCTCGATCTGGAGTTCATGCTGGCCGATTTGGCGATGACCGAACGCCGGCTCGAACGGCTCAGGGGCAGCGGCCGCCACGGCACGCCCGCGGAACGGGAGTCCGCCGAGCGCGAGGAGGTCGTCGTCCAGCGGATCCACGAAGGCCTGCAGGCTGGCTCGCCGATCCGCGACCTGAGCCTGGACCTCGACGAGGAGAGACAGATCCGAGGCTTCCGATTCCTGACCCAGAAGCCCGTCCTCGTGCTGCTCAACGTCGGGGAGAAGGATCTCGCCACGGCACCGGCTCTGGTCGATCGCGTGGCCAGCCCCTACCGCCACCAGCACGTGATGGTCGAGGCACTCTCGGCGCGGATCGAGATGGAGCTCGGCGAGCTGGAGCCGGACGAGGCGGCGGTCTTCATGGCGGAGCTCGGCATTGCGGAGTCCGGGCTCGATCGGGTGATCGCCCTGTCCTACCGGCTGCTGGGCCTGATCTCGTTCCTGACCGCCGGGCCGGACGAGGTCCGGGCGTGGCCAATCCCGGACGGCTCGACCGCGGTCGACGCGGCCGGCGCGATCCACACCGACCTGGCCAAGGGCTTCATTCGGGCCGAGACCGTCGCCTACGAGGACCTGGTCAAACTCGGCTCGATGGCCGAGGCGCGCAAGGCCGGTCGCCTGCGTTCCGAGGGCAGGACGTATCGCGTGCACGACGGGGATGTTGTCGAGATCCTGTTCAGCCGCTAAGACTCAGTTCAGCCGGTCGCCCGGGTCGAGGTCGGCCAGGATCGCGCGGTACTCGACGCGATCCTCCTCGTCTTCGTCGTCGTCACCGTCGTCGTCGTCGTCGGCATCAGCCAGGTCGACCTCGAGCTCGGCCAGGAAGTTCTCGCTCTCCTCGGTCGAGACGTTGACGGAGGCCGCGAGGCGATCGTCGCTGACGTAGATGAACCCGTGGTCGCGCTCGAGCTCGATGGCGATCGCCTCGCTGAGCGTGTCCTGGTGATACTGATCCTGGATCCGGCGGCGGATCGACTGGACGAGCTCGAAGAACTCCTGCGGCTCCCACTCGGATTCGCTGACGACGAGCACGTCCGAGTAGACCTCGCGATCGCCCTCGTGCAGCTCGAAGAAGAACACGTCGACTCCATGCGTGCGGTCTGGTCGGGCCGGCAGTATACGACCGAGCTCCGATCGACCGGGGATGAGGAGGCCCATGACCGAGCCCACGATCGACGTCGTCCACATCGGTTCGGCCAGCCGGGATCTGGCCGAGGACGACCCACGCGGCTGGCGGCTCGGTGGAGGCGCGAGCTATGCGGCGCTGACCACGGCCCGGCTGGGGCTGCGCGCCGGCGCGGTCGTCGGTGTCGACCCAGCAGCCGCGTCGGCCTCGGAGTTCGACCTCCTTCGAGAGGCCGGAGTGGAGCTCCGGCTCGTCGCGCTCGACGAGGGACCCATCTTCCGCAATCGCGAGACGCCCGCCGGCCGCGTTCAGACGTGCCTGGCGCCCGGGCGGAGCCTCGCGGTCCCGAGCCTGCCGGCATCCTGGCGCGAGGCGCCGGCCTGGTCGCTCGTGCCGGTCGCCGGCGAGCTCGGCGATTCGTGGGCGTCGGCCGTGCCCGCTCGCGCGTTCCTGAGCCTGGGCTGGCAGGGCCTGCTGCGTGAGCTCGTCGCAGGTCGCGAGGTCACACGCCGGGCGCCGGGCCGTTCGCCGCTGCTGGACCGGGCCGACCTGGTCGGGGTGAGCCGCCACGACCTGGAACCCGGCACCGGTCTGGCTGGGCTGCTGCGGCTGCTCCAGCCAGGCGCCGAGCTGGTCGTGACCGACGGTCCGGCTGGCGGGCGTCTCATCCACCTCGGAGGCGACGGTCGAGCCCGAACACGACCGTATGCCGCGGTCTCCGCGAACCGAGCGGTCGATCCCACGGGTGCCGGGGACGTGTTCCTGGCGGCCCTCGTCGCCTCGCTCGTTCGGCCGGAGACGACCGGGCGGGTCGCGCGCCGGCGACCCGGCGTCGACCTGCGGTTCGCGGCCGCGGCGGCCTCGTTCGTCGTCGAGGCCCCGGGCCTGCATGGCGTTCCCGACCGGGAGGCGGTCCTCGCCCGTCTCGCCGGGGACCAATCGTCGAGGCCATCGATCGGCTGATCAGTCAGGCGATCGAGCGTCGTGCCACGATGGCGCCGCGGCGCTGCAGCCGATCGTGGCGCCGGACCAGGTCGGCCTCCAGCGCCGGCTCGGGCCGGCCGAGGCGCCCGCGCCGCTCGATCAGCGAGAAGCCGCGCAGGACCGCCCCCATAGCGGCGATTCGGTCGCCCAGCCGATGCTCCTGGAGCTTGGCCAGCTCGATCGTGGCGAGGATGGCGCAACGGCCTGTTCCGGCCGCGAGCGCTTCCCAGGCCTCGGCGGCGTCCTGGTGCCGGCCGAGCCGTCGTAGGAGATGGGCCCGGTCGATGGCGATCCGCTCGGTCGTCCAGGGCGCATCGAACGCGGCGGTCTGAAGGGTTCCGCCCAGGATTGGTGGTTGCCGCGTGCGTCCGCCGAAATCGGCCGGCCGGCGCGGCGACCACCAGGGCTCATCGTCGATCGAGGTGGTCTCACGAGCAGCGGCCCGGATCGGGGCCAATGGCCCGTCGACCGGACCGTCGACGGCTCGCACCATCGCCGCGTCGAGACAGGCCAGCGCCTCGCCGAGCCGGTGCTCGCGGGCGAAGGCGCGGGCGAGTCCGGCCAGATCACCCGGCGCCGCCTCCGCCCGTCGATGGGCATCGCCGAAGCGCATTTCGAGATGGGCAAGGAGTCGTGCCAGGGAGCGGACATCCTGATCGTTGTGGCGGACGACCTCGACGAGACCGTCCGCCGACCCGCCGCGCAGGAACTGGAGGTAGCGGCTGGGGATCTCCCAGCCTTCGACGTCGCCGACCCGGTGGAGGCCAAGGAGCTCCGCTTCGGCGGTCCTGAGCCGGGCATCCGCCATCCGGTGGCGGAACAGCCGGCGCACGATTGGGAGGAGGTCCAGGTGCCCGCCATGGACCGGGGCCGAGCGGCGGGCCAGGCGATAGCGGGCGACCAGCAGTGGCCAGTCGAAGCCGCGCCCGTTGTAGGTCACGAGCCACGCGTTCGGCGCGATCGTCGTCGCCAGGCTCGTCAGCAGCGCGCGCTCGTCGGCGTGATCGGGGAGCAACAGCTGAACCTGGCGGAACCGGTCGCCCTCCCACCAGCCCAGACCGATCAGCCAGGCGACCGTCCCGGCGGCGGTTGCGAGTCCGGTAGTCTCGGTGTCGAGGCAGACGAGCGGCGTGTTCGGCGGCGGCTGGCCGGGCAGCGCGGCAAGGCGCTCGCGATCGACCGGGATCGGTCGCGTCGGCACCTCACAGCGGACGATGGTGCCCTCGGTCGTGACCACGATCTCACCGTCCATGGCGGCCGCCAGACGCTCGGCGAGCCCCTGCCCGCATGCGGCAGCGGGTGGCCCGGTGTCCCGCGGTACGGCAGCGTGCATGGCCGCTCGGTAGCGCTCCAGGCGGCGGGCGAGCGTCGCGCCGCTGTCGATCATTTCTGGGCCGCAATCGCGGTCGTGGCCAGGGGAGCGCCGAGGTCGCCGAGCAGGCGAAGGGCGAGCGCCTTGGCGTCGACGTGCGGCTCCAGCCGGGGGCCGGTGCAGGCCGGGCAGCCGGCATCGCACGCGCAGGCCGCGATCAGGTCGGCAGCGCCAGCCAGGAGCTCGTCGTGTCGTCTCCACAGCCGCTCAGACAGGCCGACGCCGCCCGGCACGGCCTCGTACAGGTAGATCGTCGGCGCCTCGTGGTGCGGCGAACGGATCTGGCTCACGAGACCAAGATCGCGGGGGTCGACCATCAGCAGCACGCTGGCGACCGTCTGGATCGCCCGGCCCGCACCCGGCAGGGCGACGTCGAGCTCGTCGCGCCGCCAGCGACCCGCGATGCCCTCTGCGGTCAGCCAGTACGCAGTCGTCTGGAGCTCAAGCTCCGGTAGATCGATCGGACCCCAGCCGACGTTCTCGTCGGTCAGGAACTTGAGCTTCTTGTAGAGCGTGACAAGGCTGGCGACCATCACCTCGCCGTGAACCCGCCGCCCGCCGGTCGCGGCCCCCTCCTCGAAGACGTCGAGTGGCTTGAGCGTCACCGCCCGGTTGGCGTAGGTGTAGTGGTCGACGTCGATCCTGTGGACGTAGGCCTTGCGCTCGCCCCAGTCGAGCTTGTCAACGTGGTACTGGACCGACTCGTGGATGTAGATCGCATGCTCGTGGACGAGGACCTGGGCCGCGAAGAGATCGACCTCGCCGAGGACGCGTGGGCGGTCCCGCGTCGTGTCGATGATCACGACGTTCTCGGGTGCGGCGGTTCGCAGCGAGATCTCCGAGGCCGGGAAGTTCTCGCTCGACCAGTACCAGCGCCCGTCGCCGGCCTGCCGGACGTGGCCGTCCTCGCCAAGGAACGCCAGCAGGTCATCGACCGGGCCGGGCCCGAACACCTCGCCTGGCTCGAACGGCAGCTCGAACGTCGCCGCACGGAGGTGGGCGAGCAGGAGGTGCAGGTTGTCCGGGTCCGCCCGCGCTTCCTCGGGCGTTCCCTCCAGCAGGAATTCGGGGTGATGGACGACATACTGGTCGACCGGCGCCCCAGAGGCGACGAGGACGGCCACGCTGGTCCCGGCCCGCCGCCCCGCCCGACCGAATTGCTGCCAGGTCGCGGCGATCGAACCTGGGTAGCCGGCCAGAATCGACACGTCCAGCCGCCCGATGTCCACCCCGAGCTCGAGCGCATTGGTGGCGACGACCCCGAGGATCTCGCCGTCGCGCAGCCCGCGCTCGATGGCCCGCCGCTCCGTGGGCAGGTAGCCGCCGCGGTAGCCGCGGACTCGCGTGCGCGGCCCGAACCCCTCGCGCAGCGACTCGCGCAGTCCCGTCAGCAGCAGCTCGACGGCGACCCGCGAGCGACCGAACACGATGGTCTGGCGCCCGGCACGCAGAAACGGCAGGGCCCAGCGCTGGGCCAGCGTCAGCGCCGAGCCGCGCGCCCCGCTCGCCGGATCGAGCAGCGGCGGATCGACGAGCAGGACGTGGCGCTCACCCGCCGGCGCACCGTTCCGGGCCAGGACCAGAACGGGTCGCCCGATCAGCGCCTCGGCGAGCTCGCCCGGGTTCCCGATCGTGGCAGAGCAGCAGACGATGACCGGATGGCTGCCGTAATGGGCGCAGATCCGGAGCAGCCGGCGCAGGACGTTGGCCACGTGCCCACCGAACACGCCGCGGTACGTGTGCAGCTCGTCGATGACGATGTAGCGCAGCTGTTCGAACAGCTGGAACCACTTCGTGTGATGTGGGAGGATCGCCGAGTGGAGCATGTCCGGGTTGGTCGCGACGACCTGGCCGGCACTCCGGATGGCCGACCGGATCGGAGCCGGCGTGTCGCCGTCGTAGGTCGACGCCGAGACGCGCAGCCCGGCCGCCGCGGAGAGCTCGGCGAATTCGGTGACCTGGTCCTGGCCGAGCGCCTTGGTCGGGAAGAGCAGGAGCGCGCGGGCGGCGGGGTCCTCGGCGATGGCCTGCAGGATCGGCAGGGCGTAGCACAGGGTCTTGCCTGACGCGGTCGGCGTGACCACGACGACGTCCTCGCCGAGCCGGGTGGCCGCGATCGCTTCGGCCTGATGGACATACGGACGCTGAATGCCACGCGTCGCCAATCCGGCCACGATCCGAGGATCGAGCCAATCCGGAAAGTCCGCGTATTCCGCCGGGCGAGCCGGCATGACGGCGTGATGGACCACGCCGCGCGCCAGCGAGGGCTCGTCCAGCAGATCCGCCAGAACTGCCGTGGTCTCGGTGGGGGCATAGATGCGCATCCGGCGGCCTCTGGAACAGAACAGATGTGCGAAACTGTGCGAGTCTAGCAGCACGGTCGACGTGCGGCGTGACAGCTTGGTTGTCACACGGCGCCGAGTTGACACGCTCGGAGACCGTAGCTACGCTCCCGTGGATGCTTCGCCGGACCACGCCGACGCCGCCCGAGGACGCCTCCGACGAGACGGGGGAAGACCGTCCACCGGACCGCGTGCCGGGCTTCCAGCCCTTCGGTCCAAGTGGCCCCGACCTGGCGACACTGCCGATCGCGGGCATCACCCAGCGGCGGATGGCCATCCTGCTCGGCGCTCTTGTCACGGCCTGGATCGTGCTCCTCTTTGCTCGCCAGGTCGGCGACGCGTCCGCGGCTTCGAGCCGGGCTGAAGCGATGATCGCCGAGAACACCGTCCGCCACGCCGAGATCGCAGCCCTGGAACGTGAGCTCGGCCGCATCCAGCAGCGCCGGTTCATCCTCCAGCAGGCACGAGGGCATGGCCTCGGCGGTCACAACGAGATCGCCTTCGCCCTCGATCCGGACGCGCCGCCGCTGCCGGCCAACGCGCCGGGATCGGCTTCACTGCGGGTCGGGGCGCCAACCTCGGGCGGCCCGCTGGAGTCCTGGCTGAGCATCCTGTTCGGCTCGGGCGACTAGCCAGACCAGCCACCGCCGGCCGGCCGCAGCCCTCAGTCGACCCGGCCGGGCTCGAGCTTCTGGTAGTCGTTGCCGCCCTTCTGGACGTAATAGCCCGGACCGTCAGGCCCCGTCTCGCTCCAGTTCGTGGACGGGTCGACAAGGTAGGTCTCGCCCGTCGTCGGGTCGTTGACGCCCTCCGTCCCGAGCTGCGGGTTGTAGCCGGCGTCGTCGCCATTCACGTCGGCACCGTCGCCGGTCGTCCCGGCCTCGACCGTCGGGTAATCGTTGGGCGGCTGGAACTGCGTACTGCAGCGGATGGAGGCGGCGACTCGCGCCACCAGCAGGCCCTCGCTCTCCCACAGGTCCGCCCTGGTGAACGCGAAGTACATCGGCAGGGCGTAGCTGTAGGTGTACCCGTCGCCCGGGAAGCCGGCGGCCCGGAAGAAGATGGCGCCTCGGTGGGTCGAACCGGCGACGGACAGCAGGAGATAGTCGGGGGTCGGCTGCGTCAGCTCGTCGACATCGAGGTCGGGGGAGCCGCCCAGACCGGCCACGACAACCTGGCCATAGGCCATCGCGACGGCCGCCGGATCAGCGCTGTAGAGATTGGGATCGTTCAACGGCGAATCGTAGGCGTAGGCGAAGTCAGCTAGCGCCGTGTTGACCGCCTGGATCCCGTACCCGGCGTACATCGAGCCATCCGGGCTGAAGACGTCGGCTCGATCCGATCGGTCAGGCGCCTGCATCGCCCAGTCGAATGGCGCGTCGACGGTGCAGGCGGCACTCGACAGGGCGGCGAGCTTGAATCCGCCGCTCTCCTCGACGGTCCGGGTCGGGGCCTGCGCAGGCGCTGGTGGCGCCGGTGGCTCAACCGAGGAGGATGGGGTGCCTGGGTTGGCTTCGAGCGAGACGAGGGGCTCGAGCGACTGCAGCGCCGCTGCCGCGCCGCCGCCGCTCGCGCAGCCGGCGAGCGCGAGGCTGGCGATGGCCGCGAGCACGGTGAGCAGGCCTGCACGCAAGCGCGGAGGTCGTCGCTGGTGCGCCCGATGCGTGCCGTTCATGCTCGGTTCCTTGCGTGCACCTCAACGTGGGAGGACTCCATTCGAGGCGGAGGCAACCTACCGAACGGAGCGCAGGCCGCACCATGACCCAAACGTCCGGCCGTCACCGACCGCCAAGCGCCGCACGCCATCACGCAGCCGGGACCGCAGGAGCCGGTCCCGCGGCCGCAGTCCCACAGCTGTCGCTACGTCGCTCGACCAGCTAATCGGCGACGTAGCGGAACGCGGTGTCCTGGCGCTCGAGCCGGCCGATCGGCCGGCTCGGCTCGTGGGAGAGCGCGATCCGCCAGCGCTCGTCGGCGGCCCGCGAGAACAGCTCCCACTTGGCCTCCACGCTGCGCAACGGGAAGTCGTCGAAGCTTGGCAGCCAGGTCGGCTCGGCGCTCCAGGGGCGCATGCAGAGATCGCCGAAGAAGGCAACGGTCCCCGAGCGTCCCCGTACGACGATCGCCTGGTGACCGGCCGTGTGCCCGCCCGTGGCGATCAACGAGACGCCGGGAATCAGTTCGCGCTCCCCATCGACCGCGTCGGCCTCGGCGAAGCGCTGGACAAGCCTCAGCTCCGCCTGGTCGTAGCCGGCGACGATCCGGGGGTTGTCGTCGAACGCGATCTCCCACTCGGCCCGCTGGGCGACGATCCTCGCCCGGGCGAACGCGCGCCGACCGTCGCGGTCGAGCAGGCCGCCAGCGTGGTCGAAATGCAGGTGGCTGAGCGCGACGAAGTCGACGGTCAGGGGATCGAACCCCGCGACCCGCATCGCGTCGAGGATTGGCCGCCCTTCGACGCCCCGGATCCGGCTCGCCTTCT
>JAUSJS010000282.1 GCA_030647575.1 Candidatus Limnocylindrales bacterium
CAGCCCGCCCTGCACGACGGCCAGATCGCAGGCCGCCAGGTGGCGATAGAGCGACGGCACGAAGGCGCGGACCTCGACGCCCTTCGGTGCACCGAGGGTCGAGGGATCGATCCGCGGCCCAGCGACTGCGATCATCCGCAGCCCGTTGACGCGGCGTGCGGCGTCCGGGTAGCTCGCGATGACCCGCCGCAGCAGCGCCTCGCCGACGCCGGACCCGCCGACCGTGACGATGACGACACGTTCGTCCGGGTGGTAGCCGAGCTCCCGGCGCAGGGCCGCGCGCCCCTCGATGAGGGGTGCGGGATCGAACCCGGTCACATAGCCGCTGAACGCGAAGTGGCGTTCCGTCCAGTCGCGGATCGACGGCAGGCCAGGGCCGAAATCGTCGGGCACGATGTCATCGGGTTCACCAACAAAGATCGATCGGTCGCGGATCCGGGGGAAGCGCTCGACGTGTTCGATCATCTCTGCGTTGTAATCGGCCGTCAGGAATGCTTCGCGCTCGCCACCGTCGGGCATCGGCAGCCAACCGACGAAGTCCGTCATCCAGGCAAACGCCGTCCGCTTGAGCTCCGGGTTCTCGTGGAGGAAGTGGTCGACGTCCCAGGCCTCGTCGCCGATCACCAGGTCGTACTCGCCGGTCTCGACCACGTCGTGGAAGACCATGAAGTTCGCGACGAGGATCTCGTCCATCCGGCGGATGGCCTGGAAGGCGTTCAGGTCGTGTTCGGAGGACTCGGCCGTGATGTGCGCGGATTCCGAGGCGAGCTCTGCGCTCATCGGGTGGATCCGCTCGCCGCGCGCCTCCAGGACGGCGGTGACCGGATGCTGGGCCAGCCAGTCGATCTCGAGATCGGGCCGGAGCTTGCGCAGTTCATCGGCGATGGCCACGTCGCGCTGGGCGTGACCCAGTCCGATCGGCGACGACAGATACAGCGCCCGCCGGCGTCGAGCGAGCGAGCGGGTCCACCTCATCGTCGGGTTGGATGGCGCGGTGCCCATGGACTCCTCCACGAAGTCTCGCAGCAGCAGGTTGACCCGGACGGGGTCGCGTGCCGCCGGGCCGTGACCAGCACCGTCGAGTTTTCGAGAAGGATCGTCTCCGCGTCGGTCTCGAGCCCCCAGGCGAGGGCGTCTTCGATGGGCTTGGTCGAGTGCGGCTCGTTGAATATCTGGGAGAAGTAGAACTCGACAAACCCACCCCAGTCTCGCAGCCAGTAGTAGCGATTCGACTTGGCCCAGCCCTCGTCGGTGTCGAGTGGCTCATCGAACGGGTAGTCGACCCCCCGCGCAGCGGCGGCCGCGCGAGGGTAGCCGGAGATCAGGACAAGGCCTGCGACCCGTTCCGGGTGCGCTCCGGCCAGGATGAGTGCCTGTCCCTCGTCACACCATGAGACGACGACGGTGCGGTCCACGCCGCACCGGTCCATGATCGCGAGGGCATCGTCCGCGAATTCGCGCCGGTCGTAGGCAGCGCCATCGCGAGGACGGTCACTTCGTCCGTTGCCGCGTGGGTCGAAGGTGATGACCCGTACCCGGCGAGCCATGTCCGCGATCTGGGCCTTCCACATCCGCGAGTGGATGATCTGCCAGGTCGGCATGAGCAGCACGGTCCGGTCGCCCTCGCCGTAGACTTCGTAGAAGACCCTGACACCGTCACGCTCGACGAACCCACTGACATCCGGGTATCGAGCGCGCGTTTGCTCTCGCGGGTCGGCGACGATCAGTTCGGCGATCATAGCGATCCTCCATGTTGATCGATGGCGTCCTCCACGAAGTCGCGGATGAGCAGGTTGACCAGGACCGGGTCACGGGCATTCGAGATGTGGCCGCCACCGGCGATCGTCACGAGGCGCGCGTTCGGGATCGCATCGGCCAGCGCGATACCGCGGCTGGGGCCGGTGACCGCATCGGCATCGCCCTGGATGACGAGCGTCGGACAGCGAATCGCGCCACACAGGCCACGGACGGCGTCCTCGTCGAGCGCGCGGGCGTCCTCGGTCAGGATGAGCGTCTCTGGATCGCTGTCGAGCCCCCACCCGACGGCGTCCTCGATCTGTTTCGTCGAATGCGGCTCCGTGAAGCACTGCGCGAAGAAGAACTCGAGAAATGCCCGGTGGTCGCGCCGCCAGAAATGGCGGTTGTACTTGGCCCAGCCCTCGTCCGTCTCGAGTCGCTCGTCGAACGGTGCGTCCCGGCCGGGCAGCCCTTCGCCGAGCGGCACGGCCGGGCCGAGGAAGACGAGGCCGGCGACACGCTCCGGGTGCTCGGTGGCGACGATGAGCGCCCGCTGTGCGCCGAGCGAGAGGGAAACGATGACGGCCCGATCGGTGTTGGTCGCGTCCATGACGGCCAGGAGATCCGCCGCCATCTCGCGTTCCGCGTACGCGCCCGCGCCGGTCGGTCGGTCGGAGCTTCCGTTGCCGCGCGGGTCGAACGTGACGACCTGGTGGCGCCGGGCGAAGTAGGGGATCTGCGCCTTCCAGATCCGCGAGTGCACGATCGACCAGGTCGACGCGAACAGGATCGCCGGTTGACCCTCGCCGTAGACCTCGTAGAACGCGCGGACCCCGTCGCGCTCGATGAACCCCGTGCGGTCCGGGTAGCGGGCGCGCGACTGCTCTCGCACGAGCCGTTGCGCGTCGTGCGGGGGATCGGCCGGATCAGCCTGCGGGACCATGACCATCGGCGTAGCGCCACAGGGCGTTGACGATGCGCCAGCCTTCCGGGGTGGCGACAAGGTGAAGGTACTCGACGTAGTCCGCCGAGCGAACCACGACGGTCGCGATGCTGCCGGAGGCATCGGCGACGCGGATATCGACGGCCCGCTCGGCACGGCCGCGTTCCCGGCCGTTGCCGGCCGCCGTCCACGCCACCATCTGCTCCGCTGTCAGGCTGGAGACGGCGGGCGTCCGATCGACATCCTGGCCGCGTGAGCGCTTGGCCAGGGCGGGATGCAGCGCTCGACGCATCCGTTCGGGATCGGCGTCGAACCAGCCTTCGAAGTAGTCGAGCACAGTGGCCCGGATGGCGGCCAGGTCGTCGGCCGTCGCCTCGGGCGTCGGCGGGGCGATCCAGGCCTCGGTCAACGTAGATGTCATGTCAGTCTCCCTGTGTGCTGGGTCCGAGATCACGGAGGACGAGCCCGATCTTGCGCAGGGCCGCCCGCGTCGGCACCTCCGACTCCGGGATCCCGAGCAGGATGGCGGCCTCGGCACCCATGAACGGCAGGCTCATCAGCGCCCCGACCTCTTCGGGCGTGAAGGGCCCCAGGCTCCCTGTCCGCCGCTCCTCGCGTCGCGCGACATCGGCCAGCAGCCGGAACCAGCCGCTCAGCTGTTCGCGCACGGCTGCTGCCACGGTCTCGTCGGACCAGCCGGCGGCGATCATCTCCTGGAGGATCCGGACATAGCCAGACTCCAGGTCAGCCTCGAGGAACTCGCAAGCCTGTTCCCACTGGCGCCACAGCGGTTCGCTGTCGGCGTACATCGACGCCTGGCGCGCGAGCAGGCGCTCGTTCTGCGCGGCAAGGACCGCCAGGATGAGCTCCTGCTTCGAGCCGAAGTAGTAATGGATCTGGCTGAGCGGGACGTCGGCCGCCTCGGCGACCCGTCGCGTCGAGAGGCTGGCGTAGCCGTCGGCCAGGAGGCACGAGCGAGCTGCCTCCAGGATGCGGCTGCGTGTATCGGCGCTGGCGCGCTCGCGGCGCTCCGCTCGGGTGCCGGGTCGCGGTTCGACTGCCATACGCGAAGCATACGGTGGCCTCTCAGCCATTGAGGACCGACAGGCCGGCAAGGAGCAGGGCGACACCGAGCGGCCGCCCCAGCCGGCGGCCCCAGGCGGCGTTCTTCTCCACGGCGGTGACGGCGCCCAGCGCGAGCATCCAGGCCAGGCTGCCGAGGCCGACGGCGAACATCACCAGCATCAGCGACCAGCAACATCCAACGCAGAACAGGCCGTGTGCGACGCCCATGCGGAACGCCTCCCGCCGCTCGGCGCGACCCTGCCAGCGGTTCAGGATGAAGCCGAGCGGCGACCGGCACTCATCAAGGCAGCGGTACTTGAGCGAGCTGAATTGGTACAGGCCGGCCAGCACGAATGTCGCCGCCAGGATGAGCTGCGGGTTTGCCGCCAGCCACGGGACGGCCTCCACCGTGGCGTGGACGCCGCGATCGCCGATCCACGCCGCCAGCCCGAACGCCGTCCACGTGACCACGTATCCGAGGATCACCAGCCCGACCAGCAGCCCCGGTCGACGGCGCTGTCCGACGAGCGCCCCGAATGTCGCCAGGAGCGGGATTGCCGTGGGCAACATCATCGCCACGATCATCAGCGCCCAGCCGATGACGAACAGGCCGAGCTCGAGCGGCGTGCCGAGGTCGGTCGGCGTGTCGTGGTGGAGGTATCGACCGTACGGCGAAGCGTCCCACAACCACAGGACGAGCCAGGCAGTCGCGGCGAGCATCGCCAGGAGCGCGACGAGGACGGTCCGATCGCGCACCGGAACGCGGAGGTGGGACGCGCTGAACATGGGTCGGCCCCCGACGTCAGGCGGCGAACCGGAAGTGGCCCTGGAGGGCGTTGTTGCCCGTCAGGTTTACGCTCGGCAGGCCGTGGGGCCGGCCGTCGCGTGTGAAATGGTCGGCCTTCGCGGCGTACACCGGCGAACCCGGGATCGTCGAGAAGACGGTCTCCGACAGGATCGTCGGATTGCCCGTGGCGCCCGTATACGGGGTGATTTCCGCGTCGGCGATGGCGCCGACGGTGAGATGGCCGCGGCCGCCGTCGACCGTGAAGGTGATCGGCACTCGTTCGACCGAGACGACTTCGCCGATGAGACCGGCGAGATCCGCGATCGCGCCGCCCAGCTGGCCGGTGAAGACCTTGAGCAGCTGTGCCTGCTGTTCATCGGTCGCACCGTCGTCGACGAACACGGCGGCCTTCCACGTCTTCGGGGTCAGGACGTTGCCGGGGATGTGCACGGAGAGCGCGACCGTTCGGTCCGTGACGTCGACGCCCTCGATGTTCCCGCCGTCGATGTGCCAGGCGAGCGCGGAATCGCACGTGCCCCCGTCGGGATCCTCGCCGATCCAGCATGGGCAGAGGACGTTGCAGGAGCATACCTCCAGCAGCTTGCCCTCGATGTCGTAGGCCATGGCCTTGCCCTCCGCAGCTTGTCCCGTCGGTCGTATGACCGATGTCGGTCGATCGACCGAATCTACACCCGGACCGACCGTTGTCAAGCCCCAAGGTTTCGGGATATGGACGTGTGATCTGCGGTCCAACGCAGCCGCTCTGCTAGCATCGGTGACCCCAGAACCCCCAGACCGGAGCCTCCGTGACCAGCACCCCGGACCTGACCCGCGATCCGGACGACGTCGCGCCCGCGATCGCCGAGCTCGACACCATCGTCTCACTCTCGAAGCGGCGCGGGTTCATCTTCCCGTCGAGCGAGATCTACGGTGGGATCAACGCGGTCTGGGACTACGGGCCGCTCGGCGTCGAGCTGAAGAACAACGTCAAGCGCGCCTGGTGGCGGGCGATGGTCCAGGAACGCGACGACATCGTCGGGCTCGATGCCGGGATCCTCATGCATCCGCAGGTTTGGGTGACGTCGGGCCACGTCGGTTCGTTCAGCGATCCGCTCGTCGAGTGTCAGACCGACCACCGGCGTTTCCGGCTCGACGAGCTGCCCGGCGCCGAACACCTCTCGGCGACCGACCTTCAGGACCCGACCATCGTCGAGCGACTCGGGCTGCGCTGCCCGGTGGACGGTGGTCCGCTCTCGGCGCCGCGCCGGTTCAACCTGATGTTCAAGACGTTCATGGGCCCGGTCGAGGAGGACGCCTCGGTCGTCTACCTCCGTCCGGAGACGGCCCAGGGCTCGTACGTCAACTTCAAGAACGTCCTGCAAGCGTCGCGCAAGAAGCTGCCGTTCGGGATCGCCCAGATCGGCAAGTCATTCCGCAACGAGATCAGCCCGGGCAACTTCGTCTTCCGCATGCGCGAATTCGAGCAGATGGAGATGCAGTACTTCGTCCGCCCCGAGGCCGAGGCCGCCGCCGCCTTCGAGGACTGGCTGCCGCGTCGCATGGACTGGTACGAGCGGTATGGGGTCACGCCACCACGGCTCCGCCTGCGCGAGCACGCGCCCGACGAGCTCGCTCACTATGCCAAGAAGGCGATCGACGTCGAATACCGCTTCCCGTTCGGCTGGAAGGAGCTCGAGGGGATCCACAACCGGGGCGATTTCGACCTGTCGCGCCATTCCGAGGCGAGCGGCGAGACCCTCGAGTACTTCGACCAGGCGACCAACGAGCACGTCATCCCGTGGGTCGTGGAGACGGCCGCCGGGGCGGACCGGGCGGCGTTCACCTTCCTCATCGATGCGTACCGCGAGGAAGAGGTTCGCGGCGAGAAGCGAGTCTCGCTGGCGCTCCACCCCGATCTCGCGCCGTACAAGGTCGCCGTCCTGCCGCTGCTCAAGAAGCGTCCGGAGATCGTCGAGCTCTGCCACAGGATCAAGGCCGACCTGCAGCGCCACACGATGGCTGTCTACGACGACACGGCCGCGATCGGCAAGCTCTACCGGCGCCAGGATGAGATCGGGACACCGTGGTGCGTGACCGTGGACGTCGATTCGCTCGAAGACCTCGCCGTCACCGTCCG